>CAUYTW010000323.1 GCA_963575715.1 Gammaproteobacteria bacterium
AGTCATTCTGCGCGCAGCGAAGCGGAGTCGCAGAATCCATCTGCATACTACACATGCATACTACACATAGATTCTGCGACTCCGGTCGCTAACGCGCCCTCCGCGCAGAATAACAGAAAAAACTCAATTCTGTTATAGAGTTACAAATTTAACTGTGTAACTCCTATAGAGTTACAAATTTAACTGCGTAACTCCTAAACTCTATCAGCTGCGTAACTCCTACCTGAGTCAGAAATGCAGCAAGTCCGATTCAACCTGCTTACGGGTAACGTTATCAGTGAGCAGTTCAACGAGAGTTAGGGCAAAATCCATGGCGGTGCCTGGTCCGCGCGAAGTGATTACCTTACCATCGATAACCACCGGCGCATTGATCAGTGTGGTGGTGGCGAGTCTCAGCGACTCGAGAGTGCTAGGGTAAGCGGTGGCGCGTTTGCCCGCGAGGAGACCTGCTTCGGCGAGCACCTTGGGCGCGGCGCAAATGGCGGCGGTAAATCGTCCGCTGTTGGCCATCCGCCGCAGGAGATCGATCACCCGTGCGTCGCGCATAAGGTGGTCGGCACCGGGCACGCCACCTGGTAGGACTACCATGTCGTATTCGCGGGAGAGCGCGGTATCGAGATCGGCATCAGGAAGATGAACGGTAGCGCGGCTGGCGTGAATGGGGCCGGGATTGAGGCCAGCGCTGACTACTTCTACGCCGGCGCGGCGTAGTAGATCAATGATGGTAATGGCTTCCAACTCCTCAAAGCCAGGAGCAAGGGGAATGAGTACACTTGGCATGATAATTTACCTATGGATTATTTTTCGTTAAGAGTTACGTAGTTAAAAATTGAAAAGTTAAGTCATTCTGCGCGCAGCGAAGTCGCAGAATCTATCAAGGAGTTACGCAGTTGAATATCGGCTATCTAATCAGTGGCAAGCGTACCGTGAAAGTAGTCCCTTTGCCTGTTTCGGAGGTCACTGCAATCGTACCACGATGTTGTTCGGTAACAATAAAGTAACTGACCGACAGCCCTAATCCGGTGCCAATGCCAACGGGCTTGGTAGTAAAAAAAGGTTCGAAAACTTTGATTCGGGTGGATTCATCCATGCCTACACCCGTATCCGTCACCTCAATACGGGCAAAACCATTTTCGGAACGGGTGCGCAGGGTAATGCGGTGAGGAGGCGAAACTTCAGCGAGGGCCTGCGCAGCATTTTTGATTAAATTGAGGAAGACTTGCTCAATCTCGGTGCGATCACAAGGGACTTGAGGAAGTTGCGGATCATAGTCACGGATGATTTCGATACGACGGAAATCATAATGACGCCGGAGGTCGTAGTCACTGGCAGCGAGTCGTACCACAGTTTCCAAAATTTCAGCGAGGTCAAAGAACACGAAATTGGCCTCGCCGCAGCGGGAAAAAGCCAGCATGTCAGCGACAATGCGCGTGGCGCGGGTCGCTGCGGAATGGATATTAGCGATGAATAAGGAAATTTCTCGCGCTTCTAGATATTGCCCCAGACGGTCCAAATCAATTTCGGCGGCGGCGGCGGCGCGGCGGTTGGCGGGCAGCAAGGGAGAGAGGCGTCGGGTGATGTTCTGCGCACCTTGGAGAATCGCACTCAAAGGATTATTGATTTCGTGGGCCATGCCCGCAGCCATTCCTCCCAACGACATCATTTTTTCGGTTTGCACCATCATTTGTTCAATTCGCACCCGCTCAGTAACATCATCGACCCGAATTACTGCCCCTCGGTTTCCGTTCACCTCGACCGGATAGATCATTACGTCAACGATGCGTTTGATTCCTTTGACTTCGGTATTTACCCGCGCGGAGTGAATGGCACCGTCACCGTGGATCGCAGCAGTTACGTGCTCGGCCTGGGAGATCAATGCCGGGAACAAGGCGAGAAAATTTTGCCCAGTGGCGGCGGAGGCAGGCACCCCAGTAAACTGCTCGGCACCGCGATTCCACTCCGTGACGCAGCCATCTGCGTTCACCCCCATTAAGACCGAAGGCATAGCGTCAATAATGTTTTTAAGATAAGCCTTCATGCGCTGGGTTTCAGCGATGGCACTGCGACGTTCGCTGACATCCACGAAAGTGACTACCGAACCCACGACCCGCCGTTGACGATAGATCGGATGCAGCCAGCATTCGACCACGACTCCGCCACCATTGCGCCGACGTAGTTGGGTATATTCCAGATGAACGCTACAACCCTCATGCAGTACCGCTTCTAAGGCCATGGCCGGATCAGTTCCGCGCAGTTCTTCTTTGGCCAAGCAGCCGAATTTTTCTGCTGGTTCCTCGACGTTATGCTTGCGATACATTGAGGTGTCCATGGCTTCCATGAACAATGATCCGGCGTCACACGCCAAAAATTCTTCCAGGGAATACCCTAGCATCCGCAGGCAGGCGGCATTAGCGAAGGTAGTTTTACTGGCGCAGTCCACGCCGTAAATGCCCTCGGCGGTGGAGTCGAATAATAGTCGTACTTCTTCTTCGCGTTCGCGTAGGGCATGGAGGGCAGCCTCGCGCTCATCAGCAAGGCGTAAACGTTCAAAACATCGTTCCATGGTCGCCAACAGGTCATTGGGTTCCATGGGTTTGACCAGGTAGTCGTAAGCGCCATTGCGGAGGGCATCCAAGGCCGTTTCGATCGTGGCGAAACCGGTCATCATTACGCATACCAGCCCCGGACGCATTCGCCGCAGGCGACGCATCAGACGGACGCCACTCTCGGCACCTAGGCGTACATCTACCAGAGCCACCCGAGCATCGCTCTCACGTAGTCGCGCCTCAGCCTCCGTCGATCCATAGGCAACTTGTGCATCAAAATCGTAGGATTCCAGCAACATCGCCAGGCTATCCGCGAGATCGCGTTCGTTGTCGACCACCAAAATGGTACGGTTCATGGTATTCTCAAATGGGTGGAGTTTCGCCGTGACTGATTTCGCTTCGACCATCCTCAGTTTATCAATTCAGAAAATTCGCGCTTTTCGACGGCCCGAGGCAATCGACTTCGAGGGTTTTTCTACGCCGAGGATTGATAAATTTTTTAAGTGGTCGTAACCAGAACCTGCGGATCCTCGCTACAAACCTATATATCATATATTGTAACCCAAATTGCCACCTATGCCCCTGAAGCCGCATTCCATCATGGGCGTTGTGGGAGAAATCTTGTAATCACGTATTAGGTAACAACTTGGGTTATTGTATGTCTATCAAGGTACTGGTGGTCGATGATTCCGCGTTGATTAGATGCGTGCTAACGGAAATAATCAATCGTGAGCATGACATGATGGTGGTAGGTACTGCGGCTGATCCCTACCAGGCGCGAGAAAAAATCAAAGCGTTAGAACCGGACGTGCTTACCCTGGATGTTGAAATGCCGCGCATGGATGGGCTGGATTTTCTGGAACGATTGATGCGGTTGCGGCCTATGCCGGTGGTGATGGTTTCTTCCCTCACGGAGCGTAATTCGGAAGTCACCTTTCGTGCCCTGGAATTGGGAGCTGTGGATGTGGTCTCCAAACCACGCCTGGATATCCGCCGTGGGATGGAGGATTATGCCCAGGAGATCACCGACAAAATTCGTGCCGCCGCCGTCGCCCGGTTTCGTCCACGGGTATCGCTGGACACCCCCGCTGCCACGCACGCTCGCTCCGAGTCTTCCCGGCCAATGTGGCAAACTTCGGAACGAGTAATCGTGATCGGTGCTTCCACCGGCGGAACAGAAGCCATCAAGGAAATATTGCTGAGAATGCCGCCTGATGCGCCCGCCATTTTAATCACCCAGCACATGCCACCCGGGTTTACCCGACCCTTCGCGGAACGGCTGAATCGCTTGTGCCCCATTCAGGTTCAGGAGGCGATCCACGGTGAGCGAGCACTTCCGGGTCATGCCTATATTGCGCCTGGTGATGCCCATCTCATGGTCCGGCGTTCAGGCGCTGATTATGTCCTGAGTCTGAGCCAAGATCCGCCGATCAATCGCCACAGACCCTCGGTGGATGCGCTTTTTCATACCGCAGCCGTTGCGGTCGGGCGCAACGCCATCGGAGTGATCCTCACCGGAATGGGCAAGGATGGTGCCGCTGGAATGCTCGAACTCAAAAAAAATGGTGCCTATACTTTAGGCCAGGACGAAACTACCTGCATTGTTTACGGTATGCCCCGAGAAGCCTTTCTCCTCGGTGGAGTAGACGAGCAGGTACCGCTGTTGGACATTGCTAGCAAAGTATTGAATTATTTAACACGTACCGGTGGTCGACAAATTCGGGTATAATCCCGTGTGTTCCAATTTAAAATACAATAGAGAAACTTCCATGCCCATGCAAATTAATACCAATGAAGATGGCCATAAGGTAATCTTAAAACTTGATGGTCGTTTTGACTTTAATGCCAGCCGTGAATTCCGCGATAGTTACGAACGCATTCTTGCTCAAAACGGGATTGAATCCGTGGATATTGACCTCTCGGACGTAAATTACCTGGATAGCTCGGCGCTGGGAATGCTACTGTTGCTGCGTGAAAAAGCCGAGCCAACGGGCGTCAAGCTTGCACTGGTAAACAGTAGGGGCGCGGTACGCCAAATCCTCGAAGTAGCCAATTTTCACAAATTATTCGTCCTGCGTTAAATATTGCTCAAATCTGGGAACGGACAGTTACTCCCCTTTCCCTCGGGAGCGGGGGAGTAAACGATGGAATGCTCACGGTAATGTCGTGTCCGATTTATCCTAGATCCAATAATCAAAAATCCGCTTGACTTTACGTTACCGGGAAAGTCCTTGAAGATCCTGATTGTGGATGACAACCGCCTCAATTTGGTAACGACATCCACCTATTGTCGCACTTGGGGGCATTCCGTGGTTACCGCCATGGATGGTGCGCAGGCGGTGGAGCGCTATTTGGCGGAGCAGCCTGATTTAATTCTGATGGATGTAATGATGCCGGTCATGAATGGTTTCGATGCCACGAAACGGATTCGTACACTCACGGAGCCGCATTGGGTACCGATTATTTTGCTGACCGCCCTAGCGAGTGAAGAAGATCTCATTCAAGGGATTTCCTGTGGTGCTGATGATTATCTAACAAAGCCTGTTAATTTCACTGTCCTGCGGGAAAAAATTCGGGTAATGGAGCGTATCGCTACCATTCAGGGACAGCTTACCGAAAGTCTTGCTGGACTTCAGGATTATCGTGACAAGGCCGAGGAGGAACGTTATTTGGCGGCTCATGTCATGGACCGAATCGTGGGCTTTGGACAGGAAAATGATGAATTGGTGTCATACCGCATTATTCCTGCTCTTAACTTTAGTGGTGACCTGGTGGCCTCTGCCCGCACGCCTGCCGGAGATCTGTATGTAGCCCTGGCCGACGCCACCGGCCACGGTCTAGCGGCTGCGCTTAATGTCATGCCCATGATTGAAGTTTTCTATGGCATGACCGAAAAAGGATTCCCCATCTCGCGCATTGCGATTGAAATGAACCGTAAAATTCGCCGCCTGATGCCGCGTGAGCGTTTCGTGGCTGCGGTGCTCGTCTCGGTTGAATTTTCCAGCAATACGCTAAGTGTCTGGAATGGCGGCTGTCCGGCGGCATTGTTCGTGAACGAAACTGGAGAAATATTGCGTACTTTTTCTTCCATGCATCCTCCGCTCGGAATTTTAGCCAGTACCGCCTTCAATGCCACTCTGGAGGTTTACCAGTGGCCAGTACCCGGACAACTTTTGATGTGCTCCGATGGTCTGCTGGAGGCAGAAGATCCCCACGGAACCCCCTTCGGCCTAGCTGGTCTTAGCCGGGTCATTCTGGACACCCTTCCCGACAATCGCATCGACCGCATCATCGCGGCCTTTCATCAACACCTGGCAGATGCACCGCAGCTCGATGATGTTTCTTTAGTGACGTTACAGTGCCTGGAAGCCTATCCCCTGGTGGCCGACACGCCCGCGCGTCCTGGACAAGTTAGCCACGACGCCGGTCAGTGGCACTTGGGACTGCGCCTGGGCCACCATGAGGTGCGCACAATCGACGTGCTACCTTTCCTATTGGACTGGTGTCGTCAACTGGGAATGGATGAGCAACATCTTAGTAATTTTTTCATCATCGTTGCGGAGCTGTACAACAACGCTACGGATCACGGATTACTCGGCCTGGATTCGCGCATGAAACTCGAACCTGACGGTTTTGAGCGTTATATCCATCTTCGCTCTGAACGCCTCGCGGCGCTTGATGATGGTCGCATCAATATTGATCTATCCATTGTGAGGGAACCAGCGCCAATGCTGCGAGTGCGAGTAATGGATAGTGGACCAGGTTTCGACTATACCGCCTATGGAAAAAGCATTGAAAATGATCATGTTCCCTTTGGCCGTGGTATTGTTTTGGTCCGCCATTTATGTCGAAAACTGGAATTCCGTGGACGAGGAAATGAGGTAATCGCTTATTATCCCTTGACGGAATTTACCTTGACTAATAATTAAAAAAGCAAAAAATTGGGCTTTCATCAAATTTCTTTGCTGGTTTGAGACCTCACCCCTTCAGGGCGATTAGTTAAATTTGGCAACGATGCGTAAGCATCGTTATCTTTTTAGTATCCACCTCATTTACGGGGAAGTAATCCATCGACCTCAATTTGTCGATGGCTTTGTCATTCAGCAGATGAGGTCGGATGTGGATTGAAACATGAAAATTTTAGTCGTCGATGATAGTCGTTTCAATCTGGACATGATTTCCATTTCGTGCCGCAAATGGGGCAACTCGGTGGTCACTGCCACTGATGGAGCGCAGGCGGTCGCATGTTACCAGGCAGAACGACCAGACTTAATTCTAATGGATGTAATGATGCCGGTCATGGACGGTTTCCAGGCAACGGCTCGAATTCGCGCTCAGGCAGAATCACGCTGGGTGCCTATCATCTTGCTTACTGCTTTGGACAACGATCAGGATTTGGTGCGCGGCATAGAGAGCGGTGCCGATGATTATCTGATTAAACCAATAAATTTTACCGTGCTACGGGAAAAAATTCGCGTGATGGAACGCATCGCAACGATGCAGGGGCAACTCACCGAAAGTCTTATCTGTCTCCAAGATTATCGGGACAAGGCTGAAGAAGAGCGTCTCCTTGCAATGCGAGTCATGGATCGGGTTGTCAATTTTGGAAAAATGTACGATCCGTTAGTGATGCACAGCATCATTCCCGCATTTAATTTTAGTGGCGACCTGGTTGCTTACGCACGTACTCCAGGTGGTAATCTCCATGTAGTACTTGCCGATGCTACGGGCCATGGACTAGCGGCGGCGCTTAATGTTTTACCGATCATCGAAATTTTTTACAGCATGACGGCAAAAAATTTTCCAATCGCCAACATTGCCGCTGAAATGAATCGTAAAATTCGGCTACTCATGCCGCGTGAAAGATTCGTGGCTGCGGTGCTTGTTTCCATTGAAACCAGCGCTCGTATCATCAACGTCTGGAATGGAGGATGTCCGGCGGTTCTATTTATCGACGCGATTGGAAAAATAATGCATTTCTTTCCATCGGCTCACCCTCCTCTTGGAATTCAATCCGAGGAAGATTTTAGCTCTGAACTTGAAATTTATCCGTGCTCAATTTACGATGGGCAATTGTTGATGTGCTCCGATGGGTTACTAGAAGCAGAGAATTCTGCTGGCATTCCGTTTAGTCTTGAGGGATTAAGTCAAGCAATATTTGGAATTCCGCCGTGCGATAGAATTAATCACATCATGGAAACTTTCCGGCGGCACCTGAAAGGCGCACCACAAATTGATGATGTCTCGCTGGTCACCATCGGTTAATCAATGTTTCCGTAATCGCTCACATGTTGTCATGAAAAAGATTAGTTTACTTAAATCAATTTTAGAACCAATAAAATATAATTGGTGGGCTGTAGTAATTGTGTTACTTGGTTTTTTAATATCCCATCATTTCATCAAGCCACCGCCGCCACGCGAAATTACCATTGCAACTGGTTCCGAATTAGGTGGTTATCATCGCTTTGGCCTGCGACTCAAAGCCGCCCTCGAACAAAAAGGGCTGCGCGTAAATATTCGACCTTCCGCAGGCACGATTGAAAATATTAAATTACTTTCCGATTCCACCAGCTTGGTGAGTGTTGCGTTTGGTCAGGGTGGTGTTGAACGTTTTTATGAAGGAAACAAGGAAGGCATTCGTGGACTGGGAAGTCTTTTTTATGAGCCGTTCTGGATATTTCATCGCAAAGAAATCGACGTGAACAACCTTGTTGATTTAAGAAATATGAAAATCGCTATTGGCAAGGACGGTTCAGGTACTCAAATGTTGTCCAAGGCATTGTTGCGGGAAACACATATTTCTGAGGACGGATGGATACCGGTTGGTTTCAATGAAGCCAGCGCCGCACTAAAAAAAAATCAGATTCAGGCCATGTTTTTCGTTTCGCCGGTCAACGATCCCATGGATCCAAAAAAATCAAATTCCAATCTGTACTCGCTCATGGATGATCCAGATTTGAGGCTTTTCTCCACCCGGCAGGCCGATGCCTATATCAGCCGTCTACCGCATCTTGCGATGGTAACACTTTACCAAGGAATCATAGATCTTGAAAAAAATTATCCTGCTACCCCGGTTACATTACTTTCTCCGTTAGCAACATTATTTTGTCGGGATGATCTCAATGGAGATATTGCCGTATTAATTCTGCAAACCTGCCACGAGCTTCAGGAAAATGGCAGTTGGCTTGAAAAAGCCAACGAGTTTCCTTCTCGGCAAGGTGTTACTTTTCCACTATTGCCAGAAGCGAAGCAATTTTATGAAAAAGGCCCATCGTTTTTCTATAAATTTTTGCCATTCTGGGTCGCCAATATGGTTAATCGACTCTGGATTATGGCGATTCCCCTGATAACGCTGGTCATTCCCTTGGTAAAACTTGCTCTGCCAACTTATCGCTGGCGCATTAGTCATAAAATTTCCGCAAAATATCGTTTGCTTATGGATATCGATGAACGAGTTGGCAATGGTGCCATTGCCAACAGTTTGGAGACGGATATCGCGCAACTGATTAAATACGAAAATGAGCTGGTCAATATTTCGGTACCGATCATGTTTGCGAAAGATTATTATTTATTACGCACTCATGTTCGTTATCTACGTGGACAATTGGAAGAAATTAGGACACAGAAAATCATCGATACTCAGCAACCACCAATACGCCGCCCCGATATGTTGACTTGAGTGGCCAGTAGCCCCGATTCATTCGGTACCTGGGTATTGAGATCCAGAGTGCTGGAAATGGTATCCGTCGTCCAGTTTGTTTGTCCGCTGCCACTCAAAGAAACGACACCCTGGCAGGAAATATCAAAACGCTGAGTATTTCCGGAAATTTGCGAATTACTAAAGGAACAAGCACCGGGGGTCGCGCCAACTGACCCGAGAATATTTGTCGGATCAGCAACATCGCTGGCTGAAATACAATAATTTTTTGTAAATGGACCGAAATTCTGGCCAGGAGCATTAGGCGTGCTCATGCTTAACGTGATTTCCCATTGACCAGGTTGCATTTCCTGGCCGAACACGGGCGTAATGCCTAGTACAAGGACAACTGTGATGACTGAATTTTTCATCCAAATTCGGCGCGGAAACCCCTGGCTTGAGCCATGGGTAGGAAGCGCCGTCCTCCTGTTTTTTTTGAAGTTGAAGTTGAAATTGCCGGTTTTTCCCGGCTGTCAATCCTTACGGGTCTGGTGACACGAGTCTTGCGACCCAGCTCCCCTCGCCAAAGTTGCAACGCAGCTTCAGTTCTATTTCTGGAACCTTGCGACAAACCGTTTCGTCCTACCGTCTGCACTTGCCGTTTTCAGAGCTACGAGCTGAGGAAGCATTCGTAAGTGAGTCTTGTATTTCGTTGCAACGTAGCCCGATTTTTCGGACTCAAGCTGGTAAACCAGGCTTTATCCATAGAGCCACTACGGCTTTAGCCGTGGGATGATTTACGGAAAATTCCTTTGCGCTTTGATTTGCTCACTACACAAGGTTCCGCCCGGCGTGGGATTTTACGTCTGCACCGTGGCGATGTGCAAACCCCTGCCTTTATGCCAGTAGGCACTCATGGCACGGTAAAGGCTGTCACTCCTGAAGAAATACACGCCACCGGAGCCGAGATCATTCTTGGTAATACCTTTCATCTATGGTTACGCCCCGGAAGCGAAATAATTCGTACTCACGGCGGACTGCATGGCTTCATGAATTGGCACAGGCCGATTCTCACCGACTCGGGTGGTTTTCAAGTCTGGAGTCTAGCCAAATTGCGTGATATTACGGAGCAGGGAGTAACTTTTCGTTCGCCAATAGATGGTCAGAAGGTATTCCTCGGGCCGGAAGAATCCATGGAGGCGCAGCGCGCACTGGGAGCGGACATCGTCATGGTTTTCGATGAGTGTACCCCATACCCTGCCACTCTGGACGAGGCGCGCACCTCGATGGATTTATCCATGCGCTGGGCGGAGCGTTGCCGAATCGCTCATGGAGATAATCCCGCCGCTTTGTTTGGAATCGTTCAAGGAGGAATGTACCCCGACCTGCGACAAAAATCCGCAGCTGGGTTGATGGAGCTTGGATTTGACGGCTACGCCTTGGGAGGTCTTTCAGTGGGAGAAACGGAAGCGGAGCGACTGAAAGTGCTAGAAACAACGCTACCCATTTTACCAGTGGATCGACCCCGCTATCTGATGGGCGTAGGTACCCCTGAGGATATTGTCAAAGCGGTATGCCGGGGGGTTGATCTATTTGATTGCGTGATGCCCACCCGCAATGCCCGCAACGGTTATCTTTTTACCAGCGCCGGTGTGGTGCGTCTGCGTAATTCCTGCTATAGAAACGATCCTGGGCCACTTGACCCGGAATGTACCTGCTATACCTGCCGCCACTACTCGCGTGCCTATCTACGCCATTTGGACGAAGCTCGGGAAATTCTCGGCTCACGTCTCAATACACTCCATAACCTGCATTACTATCAACAGTTAATGACGAATTTGCGCAACGCCATCACCAGGAACGATCTTGAAAATTTTACGAAAAATTTTTTGGCGGCTAGACTCTGTTGACATATCATAACGATGCGTAAGCATCGTTATTCTTTTTGATAACCTCCTTTGATGCGGATTTCCTGATTTATTTCTGACTGCCCGACAGGAGCAGCAGGGGCACCAGCCCATTCGGTGTTTGCGGGGATCTCCTCACCCTTCATCACCAAGGTTAACGGCCCAAGCCGTGCGAAATCACCGACATGAGTATCGTAAAGTACGGTCGCCCCTGCCCCCACCGTCACACCCTTGCCGATTGAAACACGCCCTACCTTCATCACGCGGTCCTCGTACAGGTGGGTCTGCAAGGCCGAAAGCGCATTAACCGCCGCGAAATCACCGACCGATACGCAATCGAACTCGGTGATGTCGGTGCTGTCCATGAAGACACCCTGGCCGAACTTTGTCCCGAAGAGTCGCAACATCCAGGGCAGCATCGGCGTACCGCGCAGATGGTCAAGCAAAACCTTGCCCGCTAGTCCCCAATAGAGCACCGCCACTGCTTCTGTGCGCAAGGCCCACCAAGACCACATCGGCTTCATGGTGGGCGTATAACGACCCATCAGTGCCCATTTAATCAAGAGCACCACCAACACCATGGCAATTGAAATAGCAACGCTAACCGCCAAAAATTCCATCAGAAAATCGCCATAGTGACCGTCGAGAATTTCGGGGGCGAACAGCTCGACCGCCAGCGTACCAAAGGTGATGAACAGCATCGTTGGCATCGAAAGACTAAAAGCTTCAAACACGGCGCGACCCAAGCGGCGTGCGCGCGATGGCTCGAATGTCCAATGGGTGGGGATATCGGTGAAGGTCTGACGCACTGGCAACTGGATCGGCGGGCTGCCAAACCAGGTTTCGCCCGCCTGAATTTTTGCATTAACTGGTGGCTTGGATTTGATGCCGATTAGGACACCGGTCGGAATCACCGTGCCGGGCGGCACTACCGCATCGTTGCCGATGAACGCGCGCGCATCAATTTTCACCGGTTTGAGGTCCATCCAGCCGCGACGAATATCCTCATCGCCCAGCACTACTTCGTCGGCGATGAAGCATTTTTCACCGATTTCAACCAAATCGTAACGCCCGGCAAGGTTGGTTGAAATTTCGGCGTCGCGGCCGATTTTCGCCCCCATAAATCGATACCAGGCCCGCATGTAGACCGTGGCATAAAGCGAGCTGAGGGTATCCAGCATCACCTCGGTTGACAGCGCGACAATCCATTTGCGCACATAGAATCCGCTATAAATGGAATAGATGCCGGATTTCACTCGTGGCAGCAGCGTCCAGCGCATCACAGCGATCAGGAACACGGTCACAGCGACCAACGCCATGCCCGTTGGCCAAGCAATGACTGGCACATAATAAAGATAGTTAACCTTGAATAGTCCGCCCATTGCGGCATCCAGTCGGTCAAACAGATAGAAAGCCGGGAAGATTGGGATCAACGCAATGGGCGGCAGGGCGAGTACCGCGACCGTGTAGATCAGCGCCTGCGCGGCCTTGCGTAACCTCCCGGCTTGCGCTTCCGCTGGCAATGCGTTGCTGTCTACCACGCCGACAAGACGCGCTGGCGATCCATCCCATTTTTCGTTGGCACCAGTTTTCATCCCCGCTGGAAGCGCGGTTAGATCGGCGAGTTCTGTCCCAGGACCAACCACAGCGCCATGGCCGATGACACAGGAGGTACCGACATAGGCATCCGCGCCGATCTCAATGGCGTCGATGACCAATTCATTACCAATTACTTCGGCGTTGGCCAATTTGACCTTGCCGCTGATAGCCGCTCCTCGCCCGATGGACACCAGATCAATGGCACCGGATTCAATGTCACCGATGATGGCCTCGTCGCCGACCCTGGCACCGAGTACCCGTAAAAATACCCGCATCAATGGCGCACCCTGGAACCACTTTAGATGCAGCAGGCTGATAAAGCGCTGAACCAACCACCAACGATAATAATAAACACCCCATAACGGGTAACGCCCTGGCTTGGTCCGCCCAATGATGAGCCATTTTGCCGCCACCGCAGTGATCAGCGTAGCAATGTTGATAACAACGTAGACCCCTAGCAAGGTGACGACTTCCTGGAGCAGGGTTGCATCTTCGTCCGATAGCAGCATGTAGCTAACGAATACGCCCAACCACTGCGCTGTCATCAGCGCCAGAATGAATGGCAGGACCAGAGCTTGGGCCAGTCCACACAATAGACGCCGTTTCAGTGGTGGCGGGGTGAAGGATAAATCAGCAGAAGGTGCGGTCTTGCCGCCAAGATTGTGCGGGGTTCGCGCTTCCAACCGTGCTGACATTGCCCGCAGGGTACGATCTCCGTAGACATCCTGAAGTGTCAGCCCAGCCAATCCGTCCGTTTCGCGTACTGCTGATACAAATCGCGCCGCTAGTAGTGAATGCCCACCAAGGTCAAGGAAAAAATCTCCCTCCAGCGGGATCGCCTGACCGGGGAAAACTCGATGAGCGGCAGCCAACAGTGCGGCCTCGGTGATGCTCCGTGGCTCATCCTGTCCAGAGGCGGCGTTCTCAACGGTGAGAGGAACATTTTGCAGTGCCTTGCGGTCGGCCTTACCCGAGGTCAGGCGGGGCAGGCTATGCACACATTCATAATGAGCGGGAACCATGTAGCTGGGAAGTTGAGCACGCAAGGACGCGCGCAGGGCGGCGATATCCAGTATCGCGCCAGGACGCGCCACCAGGAAGGCCACTAGGCGATCCAACCCATGGTCGTTACGCAGTACGACCGTAGCCTGGGCAACACTCGCTAAATCGGTCAGCCTGGACTCGATTTCGCCCAACTCAAGCCGGAAGCCACGAATTTTTACTTGATCATCGATACGGCCATGGAACAGCAGGTTACCATCGTCATCAATGCTAACTGCGTCGCCCGATCGATAGAGCACAGAATCTCCTCCCTCACCATTGAAGAACGGGTTGGAGATAAATTTTTCCACCGTGAGATCAGGGCGCCCCAAATAACCTTGAGCTACACCTGGACCACCGATCAGCAGTTCACCCCGCGTTCCTTTAGATACGGGATTCAATTCCTCGTCCACTACATAGCAGATATGGTTCGGAATCGGACGACCAATGGAGACAGCAGCGTCTGGCCGCGCTTCGGCGATGGTGGTAACTACAGTCGCCTCGGTGGGGCCGTAGCTGTTGAATAGCCGCCGTCCGGGGCAACACCAACGCGCCACTACGGCGGATGGGCAAGTTTCTCCACCCAGGATGATGACCCGTAGCGTGGGCACATCCTTTGACAGCATCGCCAGTAGGGTCGGTACGGTATCTAGTACCGTCACGCCGGCGTCAATCAGCACGTCCGCCAGCCGATCGAGTTCGTCCAATACCTGACGGCTCGCTACCCACAATGTGGCACCAGCTAAATAGGGAACAAAAATTTCCTCTAAGGACAAATCAAAGGCGACGGATGCACCTTGAAACGCGACATCATCCGCAGTTAGCCCATAAATACTGTTGGCCGCACGTAAATAGTGGCAAATATTGCGGTGGCTGATGATGATGCCCTTGGGCTTACCTGTCGAACCGGAGGTATAGATGACGTAAGCCGGATCGCACGGTGTGACACCATCAGCGCGCAGATCGATGGGCCGGTCATCGTGGTTTTGGACTTCGTCGATACACAAGACTTCGATGCTTAACCCGACAGCCTGTGATCCGGTCACCGAATCGACCAAGATCAGCGACGCAGTGCAATCAGCAATACTGACCGCAACTCGTTCAACTGGCGCATCGACGTCGAAAGGCACATAGGCAGCGCCCGCCTTTAGAATGCCAAGCAACGCCACATGGAGGTCAAGCGAGCGCGTCATCCATAGCCCGACAAAACTCCCCCGTCGGATGCCGCGTGCGCGTAGGACGCGTGCGACCCGATTGGCTCGGGAGTTCAATTCAGCGTAACTAACAGAATAACCATTGAACCGAATGGCAATTTTTTCTGGAGTCCGCGCAGCTGCGGCGGCTGGAATTTCTGGCAGCAGTTCATCGCGAAGGAAGGACGGTTCTATGAGACCTGCCAGCATCGACATTCCAATGATGGGACGTGGGTGAGTAGAGGTATTGATCTCATTCCATAGGGATGCTGGAGGGATTAACAATGTCACGTAATGTCAGCCAAACTTTTGTTGTGGCGAAAAAACTCCACAAACGAGCAACGATAACGCAGAGGACTTGAGGAGCATACTAGGATGTCATGAACCAACCAACGTAGAGGAGTATATACTTCAAGGACGGGAAAATAAGCGCGCATCCGGTGGAGTTAGGTCGCCAGGTAGGTACGCTTTTTTATGCAATGATAACCCTTGTTCAATTAATTGTGACACAAGATTGGAAAATAGAATCCCCGGCCTAGCGGCCTCCCACAAAAAATATGCAAATGATCCCGGACATGGGTTGACCTCATTAAGCCAAAGTTCTTCGGTTTCGCTATTACACAGGAAATCAATCCGTGGTGAACCGGCATTGCATAATTCCATATAACAGATTGTACTCCATTCACTAATCTTCCGCTGAAGGTGTTCAGGAATGATAGGATTAATTGTTCTCGTCAATGAAAGCATGCCCTGAGAGTTTGATCCAGCCTGTTTTATTCCATTTTTTGCACCACCGTTCGGCAAGTATTTTGTTCTGAAATCAAGTAATTCTTCAGTGCGTTTTGGACATTCAATTGCTGACAAGGATAGCCCACGACCAAAATCATGAACCGCGATATTATATTCAACGAGATTCGGTACGAAAGGCTCGATAATCGCTTTGGCATCAAGTCGAAATATATTTGCCAATGATGCGCTAATTTCTTCGTAACTTTCGGCTTTCGCCACGCCAATGCTGGATCCTAAATGGAGAGGTTTTACAATGACTGGTAGCGGGATATTGATCCGACTTTTCAGGTCATTAACAGAATAAATTAGACTATTTTGATTAGGTTTGCCGAGCACGACATGAGGTAAGACCGCGATCCCGCAGCTAGATAGAGCAGTTTTTGTAGCTGCCTTATCCATAAGAATCGCACATTCTGGGCTTCTGATTCCCGTGTAGGGTACATTCGCAATCTCAAAAAGAGCCTGTAACCTTCCATCCTCGCCCGCAAGTCCGTGCATGGCGATTACAGCTACGTCAAACTCCCTGGCGACTGGACCAAAATGAATTATTTTTCGATTTTTGTAAATCAATCGACCAAGTCCATCATGGCTTGAATTCACATCGAAAGTTACTGCAGAAAGATTAAGTGCGGTGTAATTCTTAATCAGATAGATTTCTCTACGAATTAGAGCATCCCCGATCCACCACGTTCCCTCGGGGGAAATATAAACTGGAAAAGGGTCGAAACGTGATTGATCAATAGCAGCGAACACTTGTAATCCGGTGACTACGCTAACATCATGCTCAGGAGATCGTCCGCCAAAAATCACCGCCACTCTTAATTTCATAAATACTCGACGTGGAGACCCAGCGATCCCGTAGGGTCGAAGGGAAGAAACGTTATTTTAGTGTTTGAATCAATGCCATTTTCAGATCTACGAACTGAGGAAGTATTCGTAGGGGAGTCTTGTACTTACGTTGTAACGTAGCCACGATGTTTTGTAGTTTAGGCTGGTCAAACTGGGACTGATGAGTTTTAACTCACCAGATGCCCGCGAGAGAGCCACCCCGGCTTTAGCCGGGCAAGAAGGAAAGCGGGCGGTTTTCAGAATTAGGAGTCGGTCTTTCCCGGCTGCCAGCCTGTAAGGGCAACTCGGCTTGCGCCGGTTATGTT
>CAUYTW010000324.1 GCA_963575715.1 Gammaproteobacteria bacterium
ATTCATCCCCGCAACGCTACGCGATTGCGGGGTTTTCTCGCCAAAGATTTATAAAAAATATTCACGCTGAGGATCTATGAATACCATTACTCAAACATCCAGTTTATCCACGATAAATTTTAACAAACCGTATCCTCCTTTTTCCTCATCGAGCGAAGATACGACGAAAACGGCAAAATCTCCAACAGTAACAGACGAAAAAAATCAAATAAAAACCGTTACTACTAATAACGAGGCTGAAAAAGATCTAGTCAAAACCGTTACTACTAATAACGAGGCTGAAAAAGATCTAGTCAAAACCATTACCAACAACAACGAGACTGAAAGAAATTTAGTCAAAACCATTACTGCCAACAGCAAGACTGAAAATTCAAAAAATTCCCAAAATCAAGGTACAAATATAGAAGGCAAGGATCAAGAAAAAAAAGTAGCTGACGCCGTAAAAGGAATCAATGAATTCCTTAAGCTATCGCGGCGCAATTTGGAATTTGATTGGAGTGATCAGGATGAACGTATAATCGTCACGGTAAAAGATGCGGATACAGGTAAAATCATCCGTACAATTCCCCCGGAAGAAGTCATAAAACTGAAAGATCAGCTCGATGAATTCATGGGACATGTCAACGGCTTGCTATTTACCGGAAAAGCCTAATTTATTGATGCATTAAATAATTTTAGAGTCATTATATTATAATTTGCCATTCCCGCTGCCAAAGGCATAAATTAAAAATTGGCCACAATGCAAGCATAGATGAGTTTAATTCAGGAGTAGCTAGGCAATTCAATATCTGTTCCCGGTCAAACAAAATACCGCACCAAGGGGAATCAGTAATAATCTGTCGAGCCTGCTCGCGCCATAAAGTTGAAAACCAGCTTAGACTCGGCACGGGAAAACTCATTTTAGGACGATGTTGAATCGCATCGGGAACAACGGAATGATAGGCGGCTCTCAATAAGCGTTTGCTTTCCAGCAAACGCGCTTGATCGGATTCGATGGCATTCATCCCACTGCCTTGACGGGCAGCGTCAGAATTAATCCAGTCTATTTTATAATCATCGGGTAAACTGAAAACGTATTCGATTAGACGATGATCGGTAAAAGGTACCCGCGCTTCTAGGGAAGCTGCCATGGTAGCGGAATCAATCCGAAAGAGTAAAGATTCCAGATTGACACGCGCATGAACATGCAGATATTGATCAAAAGTTGAACACGCAGCCAAATGCGTGAATAACGTAGAATAATAATCTAACAATACTTGGTCGTCGTGGAGTGCGTTCCAAATATCAGCATGAAAAATTTTTATTTTCGCGGCAAAGGGAATCCAAGAATGTAAGAGAAAAAAATGATCGAGCGGACTAAAAAAATAATCCCGTCCGTAATAACGACGGAGGGCTTGATCAATCTCGGTGGGAATTTCCGTGGCGGAAGGAGGTTGGCGGCGAGCGCGATCATAATCGTAAGCAGAAAAATACGAAATTGAATAGCCCGCGAATACTTCATCGGCACCTTCGCCACTCAATGCAACGCTGGCCCAGGGTTTGACCATGGTTGCCAAATGATGAATGGGTACTTCATTGGGCGTGGCGAGAGGTAAGCCCTTAAAACGAATCAATTGCTTGGCAACAGGCAAATATTCATCCGGCACCAGTGCCTTTTTTTCACAAGGCAATCCATAAAACTGACTTGCGATGTCCACATATTCCCATTCATTGAAGCCTGCCTGAGCATAACCTACATTGGCGAGGCGATAGTTTGGGCGGATATTCGGTTCAATCAAACTGGTTAAAATGCAAGAATCCAGGCCGCCGCTAAGAAATCCCCCGATGCCGGCTTCACTCACACATTGTTCATGCACGGATTGCTGCAATAAATCTTGGACTTGGGCAAGCGCATCATTCCAGAAAGGGCGCTGTTTATCCTCGGGCGAAAGAATAGGATATTCCCAATAGCGCTGTAAATTATGGCGATCATGGTTGATCCACATCCATTCCCCCGGTTGCAAGGAATAAATACCTTCTACCAAGGTTAGATGGCCAAAACCAATCCGGGAGGTCGTCAAGTAATGAGAAATTGCGGGCAGGCAGGCGCGTTTTTCAAAATTTGGCAAGCGCAATAGTGCGGCAACCGACGAAGCGAATACCCAGCCCCCTGAATATTCCGCGTAAAATAATGGCTTGACTCCAACCCGATCACGAACTAACCACAATGCGTCTTGGCGGGGATCGTACAATGCAAACGCATACATACCGCGTAAATAATGCACACAGGCTTGTCCCCATTCCAAATAGGCGCGCATCAGGACTTCTGTATCTGAACGACTACGAAACGCATGGCCACGGCTGACCAATTGTTCGCGCAAAATGGAAAAATTATAGATCTCGCCGTTATAATTCAGAACACAGCCTGTTTCTTGATCGCGCCACGGTTGCCGCGCGCCTTCCTTATCAATAATCGCCAGCCGTTGATGACCAAAATAAACATTGGCATTTATCCAAATACCGCTATCATCCGGGCCGCGAACTCTTACGGCATCAAGAGCCGCGTGCAAGGCGCGTTCTTGTTCACCTGGAGGTAAAGTAAGATTGAAAAAACCGACGATACCACACATGAATAATAGTTCTGCCCAAGCTAATCAAACTAATTGCCTGAGAGGCCCGATAATTGCTGAGTTAGATAATCGCCGGTGGCCTTCATTTTGCTGATCATGGAATCCAGACGAACAAACTGATTACGATAGCGGGTTTCCGCAGCGGTCATGCGTGCATCCAGTTGAGTGCGCTGACTGGTAATGGCGCTGGATCGTTTATTCAATTCACTGGTAACCGAGGCAAAAGTTCCTGTCAACGAAAGAAAACGATTATTTAATGAATACAGTTGATCACCAATGCCGCGAGAAAAACTTATTTGGCCGCGTGAGCCAGTTAATCCGCCCGTGATATCTACTTTGATGCCTGACGCGTCACCTGCGCCGGTCAATATACGACCAATCCCCGTTGCGCTGGTACCGCCAATGCTTCCCGTTACATCCACGCCGTTCGTGCCACTACCCACCGTTAATCCCAAATTCACGTTGGTCATGGTATCTGCGGAGGTTAATTCAACCTTGGAGGCACTCCCGTAGTTATTGGAGGTAATCTTGAAATGATCAACATCATAGCCAACGGTAACCGACATTCCCGCATTTTTTAATGAAGTATCGCTATTAATGCGGCTCTGCATTTCAGCGGCCAAATCACTGCCACTGGCATAAACCTTTTGTGTCAGCTTGATGTTTCCTGATTGGATATTGTTAATTTTAAATGATAATTCATCATTGTTGCCATTGATGGTCAAAGAAGAATTCGCAGCACCCGCCAAAAAGCCCTGGGTTGCAAGTTGGGTTACATCAACAGCATACGTCCCAACTTTACTCGCGCTGGAATAACCGGAAAATTTAACCAGGGCATCGGTTGGAGTACCTGTCACCCCAAACAATTTTCCAATAGCGATGGGATCGGCACTGAGTGCCGCCTGCAACTTGTCGCTATCCAGTTCTATGGTGCCATCACGCTGGGTTTTAATGCCAATACTGGCCAGGGAATTATAATTGCCGGTCACACCCGAAACCGTGCTGGTCAGGATGCCGCGCATTTGATTACCTACCGTGCGCACGGTTTGATCACCAAGCAAAATTCCACCCTTGCCTGTTTCCTTATCAAAACTGGCCACATTATTGATTGCGGTCATCACTCCATTGTATTTATCAACAAAACTCTTTACGGAATCGACCGCTTTGGAACTATCCTGTCCGATGCTTAATGTAGTTCCGACTCCGGTCTGTGATTTGCCAACCAGATTCAACACTACGCCATCCAGAGCACCGCTGATGGTATTGCTTGATCGCGTAATATTCAGTCCATCCACTTTGAGGCTGGCATCCTTGGCTTCCTGAGTTTCCGAAAGATTTTTCGTACCTGTTGGATCATAGGCCAATTGTGACAGACCATTGGTGTCGGTGTGATTTCCGTCACTATCGCTAACCGTAATTTTCATTCCGTTGGCGAGGCCACTATCCTTCGAGGCAAATACCAGGCGTTGCTTGCTACCATCATCAACAATACTCGCTGCGACGCCAAAATTAGCGCTGTTCACTGCGTCACGAATACCCTGTAGGCTGTTATTCGTGCTGTCGATTGTGATGCTTTGAGTGGGCTTGGCGGCATTCTGGGTAAAATTGGTGCCATCAAAGGAACCGAATTGAAAAGTCAAAATTCCCTGCCCCACGGGATCGGTGCTGGAATCAAACTGATTTGAAGTCAATTTATGCGCTTGCGCTAATTCTTTGACTTCGACACTGTGCGAACCGAGGCTCGCAGCATCCGTCGCGCTCGCAGTAAATAGACTTGTATTGGCCGAAGTGGCGGAACGGGCAGTAAAAGCACTGGAAAAACGAATACCGCTGACCGCGCTCTGAAAAGAGGACACCGCCCCTTTCACTGTACCCAAAGCAGACAGCTTGGCTTGTATTTCCGCTTCTTTTTTATTCAGGCGTGTTTCCGTTGGCTGCCTTTCTGCCGCGACTAACTGCGTTACCAAACTATTCACATCCAAGCCGGAACCAATACCGGAAACCGTAATACCGGCCATGACACTCACTCCTATAATTTAATGTTATTAATGAATATTTTCCAGAATATCACCAAATAGAACGGACAGGCGTTGCCGCCTGTCCGTAAACTAGCCATCCATTTGCCGGAGAGGAAAAAATCCTTATTGATTATCCATACTAATTAATTACTTAACCACCCAGTAATTGTAAAACCTGCTGTGGCAACTGGTTTGCTTGTGATAGCATCGCAACACCCGCTTGCTGTAAGATTTGTCCACGGGTCATGCTCGCGGATTCCTTCGCAAAATCAGCATCCTGAATCCGGCTCCGCGCAGAAATTACATTTTCGCTCTGAGTTTGCAAGCTGGAAATGGTGGAACTGAAACGATTCTGCAAGGCACCCAGAGTTCCGCGTTGCGTGTTGATAGTGCTAATGGCATTGTCTAACGATTTTAAAGCTTTCGTTGCGCCTGTTGCAGACGTCAAGTCAAGCCTGTCCAGCGTCTCGCCACTACGGCCTTGTCCGTAAGTCCCAGTCCCGACGCGGAGTCGGTCTAATCCAGTGTCACCATTGAAACCTGCTTCAATGGTAAATGCTGAACCTGACTCCAATTTAAATGAACCATAATGAGTAGTCGCGTTAATATTTACTCCCGTAGCCGCCGCCGTTAAGGTGGCAGCGGAAGCTTTAATATTACGTCCATCCACCGCTACTAATTTAACGCCATAAGTCGCTGTCCCGGTATCTATTGCAGTCACCCCGGTTCGATCAGAAATTTTATTGATCGCGTCCGTCACGGCGGCGCGTGCTTGAAGCGCCGATAAGTTAGTGGTGCTAATAGATGCTGTCTGCACTCCATTAATTGATATTGTTCCAACTAAACTAGCTGATAACATGGCGGCACCATCAACAATATTTTTATTCACTACCGCCTTCACACCAGTTTGCGAGGATAACTCATTAATAGCTTTCGACTTGGAGATAGCGCTCCTCGTATTTCCCGCAGAAGAGGCAGTATCATAGCTTGAGAGTGTTCCACCGATAACACTGCCATTAATTTTGAAATCCCCTGCATTAAAACTCGTGCTTAAATCAACCTTGGTGTTCACTATCGCTTTTTGAGTAGCATAAGATCCTTGAAAAAGACCAACATCCTTTATCCGTTTCCCCTCTGCTTCATCTAATACAATTTCTTTATCAGATGTTAAGGAAAAACTACCTAGATGTAACCCTGACCGCAAGCCTGTTCCCGCTGAAGTGGCAGTACCAGACTGAAATGAAACTACAATGTTACGCCCGTCGGTTGCTTTTAATGTTACTCCTCCCTCATCACCACCATCCTCGGCGATAACACCTGTCCGTCCACTGTAGCTATTGAGAACACTGATTACCGATTGGCGTGCCGCTGCGGCTGTTCCACCGCCAGTTCCACTAAGATTAATAGTTACACCGTTTAACGTTATTGTGCTCGACGCGTTACCAGTAAATACCGCGCCAGCTGGTGTCATGTCCGCACCTAATGCTTTATTTTCATTGACGAAGGCTCTAACTCCGGTTTGATCGGAAACTCGGTTAACTGCCGCAGCCTTGGAAATGGAACTCAAATCTTTTGCTCTTGATGAGGCATGATCATCCGTCCCCAGTGCCGAGCTTATCTGTACACCATTAATAATCAGATCACCTTTATCCATGGTATATGCACTAACAACACCCGCTGCTGTACTTGCCAGTGTTGCCTGACGCGAAGACACCGATGCTTCCTTTACGACTCCTAAATCGGCTGTCCTGACACTTTTCATTGTGACAGCAATGGTCTGATTCGCATTGGCACCGACCTGGAACTTTTGCTCCTTGAATGAGCCATCCAATAATTTGATGCCGTTAAAATCTGTTTGAACACCAATACGATCAATTTCCGCGATTAGTTGATCACCTTCTTCCTGAATGGCATCGCGATCCAAATCGGTATTGGAGGCATTGGCGGACTGCACGGCCAGTTCACGCAACCGCTGCAAAGAGGTCGCCACATCGTTAAGACCACCTTCCGCTGTCTGCGCCAGAGATACACCATCATTCGCATTACGCACGGCCTGATCTAAACCACGTACCTGAGAGGTCATGCGCTCCGCAATCGACTGACCAGCGGCGTCGTCTTTGGCATTATTAATCCGCAAGCCGGACGACAGACGTTGTAGGGAAGTCTCCAATACGTTTTGTGATTTCCCTAGATTGCGCTGGGAATAAAGTGACGCCATATTTGTGTTGATTACGCTTGACATGACTGCTCTCCTAATTGCTTACTTGTTGTTGACTTGAAAATACGTTGTTCAAACGCCGTGAATCTCGGTCGTACAGGTTATCGACACGTTGTTGAGATTCTTGAGACAGGGATTAGAGAATGTAAGGCGCAAATTTTTTCGTGGGTCATTACGTGTATTTATGATAGTTGATAATCCAGTCTCAATTTGGTTTGTAACTTGCGTGCCTGACGAAAAGTTTCTTTGAGGATACGACGGTCGAGATTGTTGAGGGTATCTGGGTCCACTTTGTTGGTAAGGGCAAAGCCCTGTTCGTATTGCTCATGATGCAGGCGCAGGCGCAGGAGCTGAATGAATAAAAAAGATTCAATCCAGGCGTCGGCGTCCTGCTTGGTAATATGCCGCATCTCGATTAATTCGCGGAGTCGTTGCGTGGTGTTGGTTTGCGCGCCGCCCTTGGCGAGGCTATAGATGCGCGTTGAATCAACGAAGGGGGTAATGCCGTTGACCTTGAGATCCAGCGTGTGACCCTGGCCAGTGACAAAATCGCGCACCAGTCCGAGCGGCGGTTGATTACGCAGCGCATTTTCCGCCATCTGACGCAAGAACAGAGGATTTTGGGGGGCAGCGGCGCGCAACCAGTCGCGCAGCTTCACCGCTAAGTGCTCGGCACCAAACAAGGGGCGAAAGTCGAAAAAAATCGTAGCGTGGAGCAACGATTGAGGATTCGGACAATAGAACCAGCTTTCAAAAGTTTTTTGCCATTCTTCCAGAGAAAGGCACCATTTAGGGTTGCAGGCCATAACTTCGCCGCCGCACAAAGGAATGCCGCATTCCGCCAAAGCCTGATTAACCTGCTTGGCGAAGGGTAGCAGACGTGCGCGGATATCTTCGGTGTTTTGGCCATGATTGACGGCGAAAATGATGTCATTATCCTGATCTGTGTTTAAGGTTTGCTCAAATCGTCCCTCTGACCCCATCGCCAGCCAGCAAAATTCCACTTCCATGACCGCAGGATGATTACGCAATTCAAGAGTAATGATGCGCTGGGTAAGTAAATCATTGAGAATGGAGATGATTTGAGTTAGTTGCTCCGCTGCTACGCCTTGCGCCATCATGTTTTGGGCCAATTGGCGAATATCGTGCGCCGATCCTGCCAGATGATTCAGATCCTCGGCGCTCCGAATGGCGCAACTGATCTGGCGCAGGCTGATCCGTTGCAGGGAAAATAAATCCTTTTCCGAGATCAATCCTTTCAGTCGTCCGTTTTCTTCGACCAAAATATGGCGAAAACCATGCTTGGCCATTACCGCCGCCGCTTCGTAAACAAAAGAGTGGGGCGACATGACATAGGGATCGCGTGTCATCACGCGCGACAAGGGTTCGTTAAGGTCGAGGCCCGGCAAGGTTACGCGAGAAAGCATGTCTTGCAGGGTGAAGATGCCGACCGATTTTTCCGTTTCGTCCACGGCAATCATCGAGCCAATGCCATTTTTATTCATGATCTCAAGCACTTCCCGCAACGGCGTAGCTGGCGAGCAAAAAATCGGCTTGTGCTTGACGATTGCGGATAGTGGACTGGACAGCGATTGTTGATCGCTGCTTGATTTCACGTAGCGCGCCTGGATGACGTGCTTGGACTGTTCCAGCAGGTTAGCGATGCGTCGAGTGCAGAAGTCTTGGAATTGCGAGCTGAGGTGAATGAGTTCGTGAAAATCGTCGCTGGTCAGCTCGAAGCAGAAGGTATCGCTGTTTGAACGGTAGGTACTGGTCACTGCGCGGTTGGAAAGCAGCGCGCCAAGCGGAAAACATTCACCATCATGGAGTTCCAGCCAGTGAATGTCTTCCTGGGCGTTGACCACCTCTTGTTCACCGAGAATTATGCCCTGCTTGATGATGAAAAATTTATCAACAGGCTTTGAATGCGGAACGAGCACCACCTCGCCTTTGGCGTAGTAACTCACCTTCAACCGTTCAACCAGCCAAACGAGATGGTGAGGTGCCATCTGGTCAAAGGGAGCGTAACGGTTCAACTGATCAATGATGGCGGTGATAAGGGAATTGGGCGCAGTCAATTAATGTCCCCGAGAAATTTAGCCCTTCAAGGCGCGGGCTACGTCCGCTACCAATGCCGGACCATGATAGATAAATCCCGTATAGAGCTGTACCAGCGACGCACCCGCAGCCTGCCTGGCTACGGCGTCTTCCACGGTGAGAATGCCGCCCGATCCAATGATGGGGATGCGATTCGAAAGCATGGCATGGAGCCTCTCTACCACGGCAGTGGCCTGTGTGGTCAAGGGTGCCCCGGACAGCCCACCTTCCTCTTTTCCATGAGGCAAATGAGCTACTGCCTCGCGCGCCACGGTGGTATTCGTAGCGATGACCCCATCCATCCCTTCTGCCAGCAGAATGCGCGCAAGATCATCTACTTCATCAGGAGACAGATCAGGGGCAATCTTAACGGCGATAGGTACAATGCGGCCATGTTGAGTCGTTAATCGTCCCTGTTCCGCCTTCAGGGTGGCCAGCAGGCGGGAGAGCGTGTCGCCGAGTTGTAGACGACGCAACTGTGGCGTGTTGGGAGAAGAAAGATTGACCGCGACATAATCCGCATCGGGATACACTGCACGGAGACAGAATAAATAGTCGTCCACGGCTTGTTCGAGGGAGGTATCACGATTTTTGCCGATGTTGACGCCGACAACCCCATCAAAACGCGCCCGCCGTAAGTGCGCCACCAACGATTCAACACCTAAATTATTGAAACCCATGCGATTAATTAACGCCGACGCAGCCGGGAGACGAAACATTCGCGGGTGGGAATTACCCATCTGGGCACGAGGAGTAACAGTTCCCACCTCGATAAATCCAAAGCCTAACGCTCCAAGTGCGTCGATACACGTTCCATCTTTATCCAGGCCAGCGGCGAGACCTACAGGATTGGGAAAGCGTAATCCCATGACTGTTCGCGGGCATTCCACCCGAGGCGGCGCAAGAAGCGCTAACAGCCCCAATCGATGCAGCCAAGGCAGGCTCATTAGGGTGGCGTTGTGCGCGATTTCGGGATCAAGGAGAAATAACAAAGAACGAATCAAGGGATACATATACGCTGTTCTGATAAATTGTCACCTGACAAAATAAATCAGGATTGTGGTTTTAATTAATCCAAGTTGCTACCTATTATGATGGATAACCAAATAGCCCCTCTCCCTTTGGGAGAGGGGTTGGGGTGAGGGACTTTTGACTAATGTTGACGAATTATCCCTCACCCCCGGCCCCTCTCCCAAAGCGAGAGGGGAGAAAGGCAAATAGGTAGCAACTTGGGTTAATTAGGTTTAGGAGTTACGCAGTTGAATTTGTAACTCGCTGGTCAATCCCAGGCTTGTCGATTGGCTCTACAAGCCTCGCCCTTTAGGGCGGGGTGATTGACAGCAGTGTCAACTAGTCGCGCCTCTATTCGCCCATGCCCATATCAATATATCCCGTAGGACAGACATCGGCGCAGATGTGACAGCCAACGCAGCGACTGTAATCTGTATAGACATACCGCCCGGTAATAGATTGAGTCTTAGGTGTTTTCTTGACGGCTTCCTGTGGACAAAAAATGATGCAATTATCACATTCAAAACACATTCCACAGCTCATACAACGATTGGCTTCCTCCTTGGCCTGGCCTTCGGCTAGTCCCACTAGGCGCTCGGTGAAGTTTCCGATCACTTCATCGGCGTTGATGTGAATTTCCTTGCGCCGATTACGCGGGGTGTATTTGAAATGACCGAGAAACAATTTTTCATAAGGGATCACATCATTATTCGCCCGATCTTCAAAATTATGTACCGCGAAATTGGCGCTTGAGGTTCCACGCAAGCCACCATCGACGCCCGCAGACGCCGCCTGGAAAGGCTCCGGGGAAAGTCCCGCCTCGGTCAGTTTCGTCAGCAGGTTAAAATGACGAACATCTACTTTTGGCCGTTTGGCAAGCTCCTCAGTTTTTAGATATTGATCAATCGATTCGGCGACAATTGCGGCCTGGCCAATGGCGGTGGTCAATAAATGAGGGCGAACGATATCGCCAATCACAAACTGACCCTTGCGTCCCTTGACTTGATAATGGCGGTCGCAGTCGATGAAACCATGGCCGTTATCCAAGGCTTCGAGTCCCGTCAGGTCACCCTTCTGGCCAATCGCGGAGACGAACAAATCTGACTCAATGACAAATTCTGTGCCTGCCTTGGGAATGGGCTTCATGCCTTGCATGGTGCATTCGCACAATTTCATGCCCGTGGCACGCCCCGCAGCGTCACGGAGGATCTCCAGAGGCATTACCCCGCCCAGAATCGTGATGCCCTCACGCTCGGCGTCACGAACCTCGTGCTCGGCGGCAGTCATTTTGTCCACTGGAAATAGTGAAGTCAGGGTCACGGTCGCGCCGGTACGCTTGAGGGTACCCGAAACATCGTGTGCGGTGTGACCAAGGATGACGTTCTCCGGCAAGTCCTTTTCATGGCTGTCGGTGATATGACCCAGGCGACGGGCTACCGAAGCCACGTCAATCGAGGTATCTCCTCCGCCGACCACTACCACCCGAGGAGATACCATTTGCAATCGACCCAAATTAAAAGTCGAGAGAAAAGCAACTCCTGACACGCAGTTGACCGATTCCTTGAAGCCTGGAATCGGCAAATCCCGCCCGTTCTGCGCCCCAAGCGCCCAGCAGACAGCATCGAACTCTTTTTCCAGTGCTGCAATGCTGACATCCCGGCCAACACGAGTTTTTAAGCGAACTTCAACACCCATGTCGATAATTCGTTGAATTTCGCCGTCGAGCTTGTCACGCGGCACGCGATAGCCAGGAATCCCGAAACGAAACATGCCACCAAGTTGTTCATAGGCATCAAAAAGGGTTACTCGATGGCCATTACGACGTAATTGATAGGCGACCGCCAAACCAGCCGGTCCGCCGCCAACGATTGCCACCTTGCGGCCAGTATCTTGGCCGGCGGTAAACTTTAGACCATGCTCCAGTGCCCAGTCGCCAATATATTGTTCAACCGAATTAATACCCACATGATCTTCCAGCGCGTTGCGATTGCATCCATCCTCGCATGGGGCCGGACATACCCGACCCATCATCGCAGGAAAGGGATTAGCGTTCGTAGAGCGACGAAAGGCATACTCCTGCCAGGATATACCCTTGGCCGGTTTTTCAACTCCGCGCACAATGTCCAGCCACCCACGAATATCTTCTCCTGAGGGACAACTTCCCTGACAGGGTGGAGTACGATGAACATAGGTGGGGCATTTGTGGGTGTAACTCGCCTTGAAGATTTCATCCTGCCAAGGTCGATGCTTGTGGTCTCCGTCTTTGAACCGACGAAAAGTGAGTGATTGCTTCAGGTCATCATGGGAAACAGCCATCGGGTTCTCCTGAGATTAAATTCTTAAATGAGCGGTTAAGTTTTGGATAGCTAACGCCTTCACCTTGTCATGTTCATCGGTGATCCGCCCATATCTATCTCGATATACTTAGAAATTCCTTTTTCTTGTCCCTTGGGGTAGCTGATTTCAACCAACAGGTATAGATTGTTTTAATCAAAAAATTTTAGAAAATTGATGTCACCAGGCCCGTAAGGGCTGACAGCCGGGAAAGACCGGCTTTTTTGACTGACGGTTTTTTCCGCTAAAACCGTCTCCAAATTTTTCCCATGGCTAAAGCCAGGGGTATCTCGGAGACAATGATGAAATCAGTGGCAGTGATTGACTACGGAATGGGCAATCTGCGTTCAGTGTCTAAGGCGCTGGAGCATGTCGCACCGGATGCCGAAGTATGGGTTACCAGTCTTCCTGAACGTATCCGAGCAGCGGAACGGGTGGTATTGCCCGGAGTAGGTGCCATCCGCGATTGCGTGAGTGAACTTCTGGCGCGGGGACTCACCGAAGTGGTCCGAAGTTGCGCAGCGGATCGTCCTTTCTTGGGCATCTGCCTGGGAATGCAGGCATTACTTGATTTCAGCGAGGAAAATACAGGCACTACAGCTTTGGGAATTTTGCCCGGATACGTTACACGCTTTCCGGTGGATCATCGCGCCAGCGACAATTCACCGTTAAAAGTCCCCCACATGGGATGGAATCAGGTTCGACCAACCAGGTCTCATCCCCTGTGGCGCGGCATCCCTGCCGAATCCCGATTTTATTTCGTCCATAGTTATCACGCGGTCCCGGCAGATCCTGCATTTACCCTGGCTACTACTCGCTATGGCCTGACCTTCGCCAGCGCGATTGGGCGAGATAATCTTTTTGCCGTCCAATTTCACCCCGAAAAAAGTCAGGCAGCAGGACTGACCCTGCTCGCCAATTTCATGGCGTGGAATGGCGATTATGAAATAAAATAAATCCTCAGAAGAAAAAATCCCTACGATCCCGTAGGATCGTAGGGATTTTTAACTAACTCAAGTTGCTACCTATTTGCCTTTCTCCCCTCTCCCTTTGGGAGAGGGGCCGGGGGTGAGGGAAAATTAATCAAAAATCTCTCACCCCAACCCATCTCTCAAAGGAAGCGGGACTATTTGGTTATCCACCATAAAGGGGCTATTTGGTTATCCACCATAATAAGTAGCAACTTGGATTAACTAAGCCACGGTATTAAAGCGTTCAACCACACTGCTCAATTGCAGAGCAAGTTTGGCCAGTGCTTCGCTGGCGGATGCAATTTCCCGCGAACTATCGGTGATTTCCGAGGAAATAGCATGAATATTGCCAACACCATCACGAATGTGTTCAATCGCGGATTTTTGTTCCACAGTGGCGCTTGCAATATTTTGATTCATTGAGCTAATTCGGGATATCGATTCGTGGATGCGTTTCAAGGCATCCTCAGCCTCTGCTGCATGAGTGACGTTATTCTCAACCTTGTGTTGACTATCAATCATCGTTTGCACCGCACGTTGCATATTTGATTGCAGTTGATCAATCATCGATTGAATTTCTTTGGTCGAAGTCTGGGTACGATTGGCAAGTGAACGGACTTCAGATGCCACTACTGCAAATCCACGTCCCTGCTCGCCAGCTCTCGCAGCTTCAATAGCGGCGTTTAACGCTAACAGATTTGTTTGATTGGCAATATCATTGATAACGTCTACGACTTTTCCAATCGATTGACTATTTTCATTGAGCTTTCCAATTAATTTGGCTGCGCCGTTTAGTTCCGTCGCCAGTTCAGTAATTGTATTCTGTGTGTAATTAATGATTTGCAATCCGTGGTAGGCTTCCTTGCTAGAAGTTTGCGCAGCTTCTGCGGCTTGAGAGGCGTTGTCCGCGACTGTCAAGACAACATCAGCGATACGTTTCATTGTATCGTTGATTTTTGCAATTTCTGCCTGTTGAACTTGCGCGCGATCGGCACTATGAATCGTAGTTGCGGACATTTCTTCTGAGGTAGATGCTAATTGATTGGTCGCAGTATCAATTTCTGAAATGATATTGGAAAGTGCGGAAAGTAAATTGTTGAAACTATAAGCAACCTGCCCCACTTCATCATGATTCTTCACAACAATTCGACGAGTTAAATCAGCGATTTCTCCCTTGCGTAGTTCCTGCTCCAATTTATGCGTAACCGTCTTTACCTTATCGAGGGGCTTGATGACAATATTGAAAATAATAAAATAAATCACACTAATGGAAAGCGTGAAAATTCCTATGAGAATCAATGCGGTACTAGCGGCATCCATTCGCGCCTCGTCAATAAAACGTGAAAGAGGAGAGTACGCATTCAGGGTTCCTAAAAGAACACGCTCTTCTGATGCAGAAATCTGGTGACATTCCGCGCACCCAGGATGAATATTACTTGGTAGCGGAATGCTGAGGCGTAAAATGCCATCTTCGATGCGATCAAACATTTGCAAGGACGCATCCTGCATAAACATTTCGGCAGCTTCCCGTTCAAAGGGAATTTCAATTCTGGTTTTTTCTCCCCCTTGTTGTGGTTGATGAAAAATTCCTGTGTCACCGATCAGTCGGACACGGACCTTGTCGGGACCAAAATCGTGAATGATGGCATCATCTATGGAAGTGACGGTACGTATCCAATCCTTGCGAATGGTTTCTTTTTCTTCAGGCGTTTTCGCGGCAATGAATTGGTCGTGAAACCGTTGCGTTGAAATCATGAAGATTTGAGCAGTGCGCGTGACTGAATCAATGGCGTCTAGTTTTGCCTCTGCACGCGAAGAATTCATATCGGTGATGTAAATATAACCACTGAAGGCAATCGAAAACACGACGCCAACAATTCCAAAGCCTAATAATAATTTTGCTTTAATAGAATTATTCATCAAATTTCCTTGCTGGTTTGAGACCACCCCCATCAGGGGGATTAGTTAAATTAGACAACGATGCGTAAGCATCATTATCCTTTTTGGTAACCGCCTCGTTGTTTACGGGGAGGCAATCCACCGATCTCAATCGGTCGATGGCTTTGTCATTCAGCAGATGAGGTCGGATGTGGATTGAAACGATAAACCACGCAGGGCCAGCAATTCACTAGCGAGTAGTTGATAGTCCATGGCACCGCGGCCCTTGGGGTCATGCAGGCGGATTGGTCGATGCGCGGCGAAGGCTTCGGCAAGATGGATGTCAGTGCGGATGCCGCGCAACAACCGAGCCGCACCAAATTGATGTTTAAGGTCAGCAAGTACCGCTCGATGCAGCTTGATATGGGGATCGACCATCACGGGCAACAGGCCAAACAGTTTGAGCGTTGGGTTGACCGTGCTAGCGATTCTGAAAAAGAGCCGAGCCAGTTGCTTCACTCCCTCGCTGGCCAGGTAGTGAGGAATCAGCGGAATTATCACTCCGTGGGCAGCCGCGAGGGCGTTCATCAATAAAAAATCGAGAGAGGGTGGGGTGTCCAGAACCACGATATCGAAACGTTCACGGATCATAGGTCGATTGAGCTGATGGCGTAGGATCAAAAGATCCCCTGCTGAACCTGAATGCTCAAAGCCCTGATCGGCGGGCACGAGTAACAAATTTTCCATAACCGTAGCTTGCAGTGCCGTTTCGAGGGCAAAATCCGCTTCCTGAAAAATCCGATGGACAGTGGGCTGATCCCGACTTGGAGTCACCCCGACGCCCAGCGAAGCATGACCCTGACTATCGAGATCAATAAGCAGGGTTTGCAAACCTTGCGCGGCCCATTCTGCAGCCAGGTTGACCGCAGTTGTGCTTTTTCCCGTGCCGCCCTTGCGGTTAGATACGCTGAAGACTAACGGGCGCGTTTCAAGCGAGGGCATCGTGAATCGCCCGTTTGAGTTCGGTGTGGCTAAATGGCTTGGCCAAGATCGATTTCACGCCCATCAAACTGGCAGATTCAAGGTTGAAATCCGCCGAGATACCGCGTCGCCCGCCTGAAATGGCGATAATCCTGGCGGCAGGTTCTTTGCGGAGAATAGCCAGAATTAGCTCGATACCATCTTTTTCGGGCATCAAAATGTCGGTAATCATCAGATCAGGACGAGTGTGGTAGTAACGATCCAGGCCATCTACGCCGTTTTTTGCGGCGGTCACCTGATGGCCGTCGCGCGCCAGCATTTGTTCAAGCATGGATCGAAATTGCGGGTCGTCTTCGACAATCAAAATTTTGGACATGATTATTCCATTCTTAAACTATTTTAGAGCATTATCTGTAGGAGTTACGCAGTTGAATTTGTAACTCTATACAGGATTGAGTTTTTTCTGT
>CAUYTW010000325.1 GCA_963575715.1 Gammaproteobacteria bacterium
GCGAATTATCTTTAATTTTGCGCATAAACACTTATGTGCTCTTTTTAGGAAGCAGGCAATCCACCCACCTTCAGATTGAAAAATCGATGATTACCCACGATGACCGATAATTCCATTCGTCTGTCCGTTTCTGGCATGAGTTGTGCAGGTTGCGTGGCTACCGTGGAGGATGTACTGCGCGTTGTTCCTGGAGTACGAGATGTTAGCGTTAATTTTGTCGAGCATACTGCCACCATCACGGGGAGTGCCAACGCGACAGATCTGGTGGTAGCGATACGCGCGGCGGGTTATGACGCCGCTGAACTCAGTGGCCTGGACGACGAACGCGATAAGGAAATTCAGGAAGACCTTCACGCCACTCGTTTATTGCATAAAACCATGGTGGGCGCGGTTGTGGCGTTACCATTGTTGATTATCGGCATGACTGATCTGGTTCCTGCTCCATCCAGCCCCGGCGGGCGTATCTTTTGGCCATTGGCGGGACTGGCCGCGTTGCTGGTACTGGTTTACTCCGGCGGGCATTTTTTTTCCGGTGCCTGGCGCGCCTTCCGCCATCATAATGCCAACATGGACACGCTTATCTCACTAGGTACCGGAACCGGCTGGATTTACTCCATGGGTGTGGCGCTGTTTCCTGATCTGGTTCCAACCCTCGCGCGACACGCCTATTTCGAGGCAGCGACGGTCATCATCACGTTCGTCAATTTTGGTGCCTGGCTGGAAAGCCGGGCACGGCGTCAGACTTCGTCTGCCATTCGTCGTCTGATTGGGCTACAACCTCGTATCGCGCATGTTGTGCGTGAGGGTCGAGAATGGGATATTCCTATCATTGAAGTAGGTCTTGAAGATACCTTGCGGGTACGGCCCGGTGAACGAATTCCTGTTGATGGAATTGTCCTGGATGGTCATTCCACGGTCGATGAATCGATGCTCTCCGGCGAAGCGCTGCCTGTCGAAAAAACTCAAGGTGACTCCGTGGTTGGAGGCACGGTCAATCAATCGGGCACTTTTTTAATGAAGGCGCGGCGGATCGGCCGCGATACGGTACTTGCCCACATCATAGAATTGGTGCGTTCCGCGCAGCAATCCAAACCCGCGCTGGGCCGACTTGCGGATCGCGTGGCAGCGGTCTTCGTACCAACTGTCCTCATTCTGGCACTATTGACTTTCCTTGCTTGGTTCCATTTTGGTCCTGCGCCGCGATTGAGTTATGCGCTGGTGACCTCAATGACTGTGCTTATCATCGCCTGTCCGTGCGCCTTGGGACTGGCAACGCCCATTTCCATTATGGTGGGTGTAGGGAAGGCTGCTGAACATGGGATTCTAATTCGCAATGGTGAAGCGCTACAGCAAGCTGGGCGGCTGACCACCGTAGTTTTGGACAAGACCGGCACGGTTACCGTTGGTCGTCCAACAGTGACCGCAGTGCATGGCGGCGACGATTGGGACAAAGATACGGTGCTTAGGGTCGCGGCGAGTCTGGAAGCGACATCGGAGCATCCACTCTCGCGGGCGATCATGGATGGATCAAAAGATTTAGGATCGTTGTGGCTGGTGGAAGATTTTCAAGCACTCCCAGGGCGGGGTGTAGAAGGACGGGTAAAACTCGCCGACAAAACCGTGTTTGCCCTCCTTGGCAACCAACGACTGATGATTGAACGAGGTGTGGCGCTCGGGGATTGGCCTACGCGCGCCGTCGCTGGCCAAACTTCGCTATTTTTAGCAGTGAATGGAGACTTGGTGGCGCTGGTAGTTGTGTCCGATCCGATAAAGCCACACGCGCGCGCCGCCGTGCAACGTCTCAGGGCGCTGGGGTTAAAGGTCACCATGCTCACCGGTGACCAATATGCCACTGCCCTCGCAGTAGCCATGGCGATAGAAGTGGATAGCGTCCTTGCTGAAGTGCTCCCCGTCGATAAGGCGCGAGAAATTACACGTCTTCGCAACAGTGGTGAAGTAGTAGCGATGGTCGGTGACGGGATTAATGACGCCCCAGCTTTGGCATGCGCTGATTTAGGATTCGCCATCGGTTCTGGAACCGATATCGCCATCGAAAGTGCAGATGTCACGCTCCTTGGTGATTCACTTCACGCCGTAGCGGACGCTATTTATATTTCTCGGGCCACGGTACGCAATATCCGCCAAAATCTGTTTGGCGCATTTTTTTATAATATTTTAGGAATTCCCGTGGCTGCTGGAATTCTTTATCCCTTCTTCGGAATTCTCCTGAATCCCATGATTGCCGGCGCTGCAATGGCTATATCCTCTATCAGCGTGGTAACTAACGCCAATCGCCTCCGAGGCTTTCGTCCACCCGGATAGTTTCAAACCGAACAACCATCAATTCAACCTTTTGTAGGACTAATTACAATGCCAGGTCCATTGCTATTACGCGCGGATGCCAGTTTTGGCATTGGCACCGGTCATGTGATGCGGCTGATTGCCCTAGTTGAGGCTTGGCAGGAAATTACTGGAACTGACGCATCGGGAAAAACGGAAGATATTGGATCGGCCTTGCTTCTAGGTCGGATATCCATTCCACAGTTGCGCCAACGCCTGGTGGAAGCAGGTATTGGGTTATGGGATCTCCTAGTGAGCCATCCCGATCCAGGAGATCTAGTGGCGCTAACCAACCTCGCCGAGGTTCTCCAGCCTGCGTGGATTGTATTGGACGGTTATCATTTCGATTCAGCTTACCAAGCGGCGACCCGCGCTCTTGGAATTCCAGTGCTGATTCTCGATGACATGGCCCATCATGGCCAATATCACGCCGATTTATTGCTTAATCAAAATATCAACGCCGACGGATTGCATTATTCGGTAGGCGCAGATACCCGTCTTCTGCTTGGCTCCCGTTATTGCATGTTGCGTGCGGAATTGCGCGCCACCCGAAACGCAATAGTCGAAAATGTAAAATATTTTCCCAAGGAAGGAAAAAAGGAAGAAAAATTGGCATCCCGCCCCTGGCGGCTACTTGTAACTATGGGTGGAGCGGACCATCGCGGTCTGAGCTTTTTGGCCTTGCAAGCACTAGCCGAGCTGGGTGCAGCATGGGAAGCCAAGGTAGTAATGGGGAGCGCCGCGTATCAGTCACATCAATTATGTCAACTAGCAGCGGAGCTACCCAAAGTTGAGATACACACCGACGTGCGTGACATGGGACCATTAATGGTCTGGGCTGATATGGCCCTCTCCGCTGCTGGTTCGACTACTTGGGAACTGGCATGCCTGGGAGTCCCCGCCTTGCTGGTGGTAGTCGCGGATAATCAGAGCGTCGTTGCCCGGACGGCAGCAAGTATCGGCTGCGCCATTGACCTTGGTGAGTGGAAAAATTTAACAGCCTCCGGACTCGCTCATGCCTTAGCACAACTCGCCGCTAATGAACAACAGCGCACCGCGATGAGTATCGCTGGACGTGCTTTGGTCGATGGTGAGGGAGCTACCCGAGTGGCACGGATAATGCTTGAACTAATTTAGCAGTTACGCAGTTGAACTTGAACAGTTTTTTACTGACGCTTGAAAACCGCCTGCTTTTCTCCCCATAGCTAACAGGGTGGCTCTCTCGCAGAGCATCCGGTGGCTTGTTAATTTAATCAAATAATTAAAGTTCAACTGCGTAACTCCTAAACCCATCTAATATCCCGCGCAAGATTTCCGATAATATACTAATACACTCTGACTCAAGGTAATCGACAATGGCTCGTAACAACTTTCATTGCTTAAAAAAATCAAATTCATTGTTTACTTTCCGCCGCAAGGCATTGGTGATGGCCGTCGCCGCCTGTTTGAGTGGAAATCCCTTGGCCAATCCAACGGGCCTTGAAGTGGTAAATGGTCAGGCGCGAGTTACGACTCAAGGCAATGTCCTAACGGTCACTAATTCATCTAACGCGATTCTAAATTGGCGTGGTTTCTCCATTGCTCCAAACGAAACAACGCGCTTTGTTCAGCCTGATGCTACAAGCGCAGTGCTCAATCGGGTGACTGGACCTGACCCATCCGCAGTGCTGGGGAAACTTCACTCTAATGGTCGAGTATTTTTGATCAATCCCAACGGTGTTTTGTTCGGGTCCGAGGCAAAAGTGAACGTGGCCGGACTCACTGCCTCAACTGCGAACATCTCCAACGAAGATTTCAACCGGGGAAAACTCAATTTTACTGCCGCTTCTAATGCAGGGGCAGTCAAGAATCGGGGCAACATTACCACTCATACTGGCGGTTCGGTCTATCTCGTGGGTTCTTCAGTGGAGAACAGCGGCCTTGTCGAGGCACCTGGTGGAACGGTCTATCTCGCGGCAGGCCACGAGGCGCGGCTAGTAGAGGGGGCTGACCCCGATATTCAAGTCGTGGTCAGCGCGCCCATCGATAAAGCGGTCAACCTCGGCAAAATCGTGAGCGGAACAGCGGGAATTTACGGGGGATTAGTAAAATCCTCGGGACGAATAAACGCGGATTCCGCCGTGGCTGGTCCGGGAGGAAAGGTATATCTGCGCGCGACGCACGGCGCGACCCTCACGGTAGGTTCGCATACCACCGCCAATGGCACCAGCGGTGGAACTATTACGATCCAGGGTGGGAAAGGCGATACCCTCGTATCGGGCGCAGTTGAGGCACGCGCCACGATTAATTCGGGCGGGCGTGTAGAGTTGACCGGAGAGCGCGTGGGCCTCATGGATTCCGCTACTGTCGATGTCTCAGGTGAAACCGGCGGCGGTCAGGCGTTGGTAGGCGGTGATTTCCATGGTGCCAATCCAAAAGTAAAAAATGCAACTAATACTTACATCAGCTCGACCGCAAAAATCAACGCTGATGCGATTCACTCTGGTGATGGCGGAAAAGTGGCCGTGTGGGCGAATGACACCACGCGCTTTCACGGAAAAATAACCGCGCGTGGTGGATCCAAATCGGGAAAGGGTGGCTTTGTCGAGACCTCTGGTAAGAAATCGGTTGATTTTCGGGGTGGAGTCGATACACGCGCTCCCCGTGGTAATTCTGGAACGCTGTTACTCGACCCGACGGACATTACCATCAATACCGATACGACCTCGGGAGGAATTTGCTCACCAACGGATGGATCATGCTTTACCTCGTCGCTTACCGCAGCGGCGAATCTTAATGTCACTGATCTAACCAATGCACTCGCCAATAACAACGTTGCCATAAATACTGAATCTACTGCTTCAAGTAATGGTGATATCAATGTAAACACACCAATTAATTATAACTCGTTAAATACTCTCTCGCTCACAGCGAATCGTGATATCAATGTTAATAATAGTCTGACGAATTCTGGCACTGGCGCAATCGTGCTCACCGCAGGCAACAATCTTAATATTAACGCCGATATCTTAACTGCGGGAACTGGCACCATTGGATTAATTATCAACACGGCCAACGTGAATTTCACTGGTGGGAGCACGACGGTCAATGGTGGTTATAACGTTTCTGGAACAACAACAATTAATGGGGGTACAGCTAATTTTAATATTAAACCAACTATTCCGATGCTCACCATATCAAGTGGAACGTTAAATGATACGGAGGGTCTAACGCTGAATAGTACGTTTAATTGGTCAGGTGGAACAATTACGGGTCGAGGAACGCTGACCACGGCATCCACGGTAATCACCAATATCACGGGCGATGCCTATTTGACCAATACACAATGGTACAACGCAGGGTCAGTCAATATTACTGACAACGGGCGCCTACTTTTAAATGGTGATGGTATAACGCCGACAGTGTTCGTTAACCAAATCGATGGTGTTATTAATGATGCTTCGACTAATACCTCCCCGATTAGTTATTGGCTAACGCCGACAAACAAAAGTTTTGTAAATGCTGGCATATTTAACAAAAATGCCGGCTCGGCGACAACGCAAACTATCGATGTAGCGGTAAATAACAGTGGCATGATCAACCTCAACTCAGGAACATTGCGGCTGGTTGCTGGTGGTACTGAAACTGGTACTTTTGTTATAGGTTCTGGAAATGGATTAGAGCTAAATTACGGCACATACAACCTCGATTCTGGTTTTTCAATAGCCGGCGATGGTACGTTAAAAATATCAGGCTCAACGGTGAATATTAATTCATCGTTGACGCAGGAAAATGGTGCGATTTGGGAGATAACTGCGGGCACGCTGAACGCTAGTGCCAACTTGACGCTAAACGGTACTCTCAATTTGTCTGGTGTCACTATTACCGGTGCTGGCATATTGACCTCGGGAATCACAGCAATCACCAATATCACAGGCTTGTCAATTTTAACTGATAAATCATGGAATAATTTTGGTGCGCTTAATATAAATTCGGATGGCATGATTTATCTGGCAGGAGATGGCGGGACTGCCGTGACACTTACCAATAAACCAGGCGCAATTCTTACTGATACTGCGACTGCTAATAATCCAATTACTTATAGTATTACCAAAACTAACAAGAGTTTTATTAACGAAGGTACATTTATCAAGGATGCTGGATCGGCATCAATACAAACAATCGATGTGATGGTAAATAATATCGGAACGATGAATGTTAATTTCGATACGCTGGAAAGTAACATGCTCGTTAACAATGGCACAATCAATATTGACAAGAATGCGATTTTCAAACCAGCAGGAATAACGTTCAACAATGCAACTACCGGCAATATTTCTGGTATGGGCACTCTGAATGTTTCCGGTACTGCATTTACCAATGAGGGTACGCTCAAACCCGGTAGTTCCGCATCAATAGGAACACTTACTATTGCCGGTAACGTAACGTTGAATCCAACGTCTGTGGTTGAAATTAAAATTAGCGGTACGGGCAGTGGTGATTATGATCAATTAGCGGTATCTGGAAATATTAATTTTGTCTCCGGCAATGCCATGAATTTGGTTAAGCTGGCATCGTACACTCCACTGATCAATGACAATTTTCCGTATATAGTCACGTATATTAACAGTAGCGGGGTTAATGCGTTCACTAATATCAATTCATCATTTGGCGCTACTTTTACACCAATCTATACTCCTACTAGCCTATCTCTCCTGCTTTCCGATACCAGCATTATTAATACCTGGTTGCTAGCCACGGATGGAAATTGGGATGTCAATAGCAACTGGAGTCTCGGACATGTACCACAAGCAAATGAAAAAGCGGTAATTCCCGATGTTGCGGGTACAACGATTACCGTGACCATTCCAGAGTCTGCTGTGCCCCAGCAAGCGAATAATCTGACCAGCCTAGAAAACGTGACCATTGCGGGTTCATCGCTAACGTTATCTAACGCATCTGCCATCAACGCCACATTCGCAATCACTGGAGGAGTTCTGCAAGGCAGCGGAAATATAACAGCGAATGTTCTTAATATGTCGGGTGGAACGATTTCCAATACCGGAACATTGACGGTCAATAATACGATGAACTGGACTGGAGGAACAATTAAGGAAGGAGGTGTATTGACCACGATTGCCACGGCAATTACTAATATTACGGGTACGGTGTACCTGACTAATAAGTTATGGAACAATACAGGTACGGTCAATATTAATTCAAATGGTAATCTGCTTCTGGATGGTGACGGTTTAACGGCAACGATCTTTACCAATCAAATTGGAGGAGTGATCAACGATAATTCAACAAATATTTGTCCGATTTGCAAATCATCAACACTGACCAATAAACTTTTTGTGAATGAAGGTTCGTTTAACAAAAATGAAAATTCGACAACAACGAAAATAATTGACATTCCAATAAATAACACAGGTACGATTAATCTTTATTCAGGAACGTATTTTCAATTACCTGCAGGTGGTACTGAAACTGGAACTATTATGATTGGCCAAGGAAGCACATTAGAATTAACAGGAGGTATACATAATTTCAATAATGGACTCACAATAACTGGTAATGGTCAACTGGTATTGGCGGGTGCAACGCTCAATATTAATTCACCCTTTATACAGGTAAGTGGTACGCCAAACTGGCAAATGCAAGGTGGGACGATCAACGACACATCTGGCCTAACTCTAAATGGCGTATTTAATTGGTCAGGTGGTAGGATTACCGGTATGGGAATATTGACCACAAGTCCCACGGCAACCACTAATATCACCGATAAGGTGTATTTGACCGATAAATCTTGGAACAATGCTGGCACGGTCAATATTGCCGCATCTGATTTTGGCCTGCTGCTGGATGGCGATGGTTCGAAATCAGTAATATTCACCAATGATGGAATAATTAACGATAGCTCAACGAACTCTCAGTCACACCCAATTCTTGGTTGGCTAACAACAACCAATAAAATTTTCACAAATAATGGCACGCTTAATACTACTGGATCGACGGAACACATAATCAATGTAACTATGAATAATAGTGGTACTGTAAACGTTATTAACACCACGCTTCGATTGCCAGGAATTGGTACGAATACCGGAAATTATGTAATTGGCGAGAATAGCACGCTGATGTTAAGAGGAACATACGACTTCAATAACGGATCTTCGGTAACTGGTAATGGAACAGTACTGCTAAATGGTTTTGGAAGGCTGAATATTAATACGCCATTGACGTTAAATGCCTTGCAAATGATCGAAAATACTATTCTCAACGACACAGCAGGATTGACATTGAACGGTCCGTTTCATTGGTCGGGGGGAACGATTACGGGCACGGGAACATTGACGACTGGTGCCACTGCGACCACCAACATCACGGGTGATGTGTGGCTAACCGATAAATCCTGGAATAACTTAGGTGCCATTAACATGAGTGCCGCTGGGCGGATTTATCTAGCGGGCGATGGCGTTATTCCGGTGACGCTCACGAACCAAGCGGGTGCGGTTTTCACGGATGCCTCGACCAATGATTATCTGATTGCCTATGGCACAACGCAGGCAAACAAAAATTTCGTCAATGCCGGTACATTCAACAAAGTGACCGGTTCGGCGACAACTCAGATTATTGACGTGCCCCTGAACAGCAGTGGTACGGTGAATATCAATTCCGGCGTGTTGCGCCTTCAGGCGGGTGGCACGCAAACCGGCGCTTTCGTAGTTGATTCGGGAGCTGGCCTGGATCTGAATTGGGGAACGTATACCCTAAATTCTGGATTTTCCATCACCAACACTGCTACGTTGCGGATGTTAAATGTAACGGTGAATACCAATACGCCGTTGACCCAAGCGGCGGGCGTGACCTGGGAAAATACCAACAGCACGCTGAACGCTACTGCGGATTTGACACTCAACGGCACATTCAATTTATTGGGCGCAACAATTAGCGGCACGGGAAAATTAACCACAAGTTCGACGGCAACCACCAATATTACCGGAGATGTGACGCTGGTAGATAAATCCTGGGATAACTTAGGCGCTATCAATATAAATGCCGCCGGGCGGATTTATTTGGCGGGCGATGGCGTTATTCCAGTGACGCTCACGAACCAAGCAGGTGCGGTTGTCACGGATGCCTCGACCAATGATTATCTGATTGCCTATGGCACAACGCAGGCAAACAAAAATTTCGTCAATGCTGGCACATTCAACAAAATGACCGGTTCGGCAGCGACTCAGGTTATTGACGTACCCCTGAACAGCAGTGGCACGGTGAATGTCAATTCTGGCGTATTACGCCTTCAGGCGGGTGGCACGCAAACCGGCGCTTTCATAGTTGATTCGGGAGCTGGCTTGGATCTGAATTGGGAGACGTATACCTTCAATCCAGGATTTTCCATCACCAATACTGCTGCGTTGCGGATGCTGAATGTAACAGTGAATACCAATACGCCGTTGACTCAAGCGAGTGGGACAACCTGGGAAATAACCAATGGTACCTTGAACGCCACTGCGGATTTGACACTCAACGGCACATTCAATTTATTGGGTACGACGATTGGCGGCACGGGAAAATTGACAACAAGTTCGACGGCAACCACCAATATTACCGGAGATGTGACGCTGGTGGATAAATTCTGGGATAACTTAGGAGCTATCAATATAAATGCCGCTGGGCGGATTTATCTGGCGGGTGATGGTGTCATTCCAGTGACGCTTACGAACCAGGCGGGCGCGGTTTTCACGGATACTTCGACTAATGATTATCTGATTTTTTATAGCACAACGCAGACAAACAAGAATTTCGTCAATGCCGGCGTCTTTAATAAAGAGGCTGGCTCGGCGGCAAATCAGGTTATTGACGTGCCCCTGAACAGCAGTGGCACGGTGAATATTAATTCCGGTGTTTTACGCCTTCAAGCGGGTGGCACGCAAACTGGTGCTTTCGTAGTTGATTCGGGAGCTGGCCTGGATCTGAATTGGGGGACGTATATCCTAAATCCCGGATTTTCCATCACTAACACTGCTGCGTTGCGGATGTTAAATGTAACAGTGAATACCAATACGCCGTTGACCCAAGCGGCGGGCGTGACCTGGGAAAATACGAACAGCACGTTGAACGCTACTGCGGATTTGACACTCAACGGCACATTCAATTTATTGGGTGCGACAATTAGCGGCACGGGAAAATTGACAACAAGTTCGACGGCAACCACCAATATTACCGGAGATGTGACGCTGGTGGATAAATCCTGGGATAACTTAGGAGCTATCAATATAAATGCCTCTGGGCGGATTTATTTGGCTGGCGAAGGCGTTATTCCGGTGACGCTTACGAACCAGGCGGGTGCGATTTTCACGGATGCCTCGACCAATGATTACCTGATTGCCTATGGCACAACGCAGACAAACAAGAATTTCGTCAATGCCGGCGTCTTTAATAAAGAGGCTGGCTCGGCGGCAAATCAGGTTATTGACGTGCCCCTGAACAGCAGTGGCACGGTGAATATTAATTCCGGTGTTTTACGCCTTCAAGCGGGTGGCACGCAAACTGGTGCTTTCGTAGTTGATTCTGGTAGCACGCTGGAACTCGCCAATTCCAATGCGTACAACTTGGATCCTGGATTTTCTATTACGGGTACCGGAACTTTACTGCGGGTGATGAATGCAACGGTAAATATTAATACATCATTAACCCAAGCGAGCGGAACAACTTGGGAAATAATTAATGGTACTTTGAACGCCGCTGCGGATTTGACGTTCAACGGTATGTTCAATTGGACGGGCGGGGTGATTACCGGCGCGGGGCTGTTGACCACCGGCCCCACTGCTACTATTAACATTGGTGATACGGCATCTCTCACCAATAAATCATGGAATAACTCAGGCACAGTTAATATTTTTTCCAGTAATTGGGGTTTACTTCTGGACGGCAACGGTTCGACGCCAGTAATTTTTACCAATTTGACAGGTGGTGTAATCAACGACACATCAAGTAATGAATATCCGATTGGCTTCTATAGCAATCTGGCTAATACCAGCTTTGTGAATAACGGCGTCTTTAATAAAGCCACGCAATCAGCGTCTGCGCAGATAATCGAAGTGCCCGTGAGTAATAGCGGCACTATGAATATTGACTCGGGCACGTTGCAGTTACAGGCCGGCGGCACGCAAACCGGCACCCTGGTGATCGCCGCAGGAAGCGCGCTAGAGTTGACCTCGGGCACTTATAATTTGAATCCTGGCTTTTCCCTAACGGGTACTGGCACATTAAAAATATTGAACGCAACAGTGAATGCCGGCTTGCCGTTGACCCAGGCGGCGGGCGTGACTTGGGAAAATACGAACAGCACGTTGAACGCTACTGCGGATTTGACACTCAACGGCACATTCAATTTATTGGGTGCAACGATTGGCGGCGCGGGAAAATTGACAACAAGTTCGACGGCAACCACCAATATCACTGGAGAGGTGAAGCTGGTAGATAAATCCTGGGATAACTTAGGCACTATTAATATAAGTGCTGCTGGGCGGATTTATTTATCGGGCGATGGCACCATTCCAGTGACGCTCACGAACCAGGCGGGTGCGGTTTTCACAGACACCTCGACCAATGATTATCTGATTGGATATGGTTGGGTAACACGAAAAAATAAACGTTTTGTAAATGCTGGTATTTTCAATAAGGCGACCGACTCAGCGGCGACTCAAGTCATTGACGTGGCCCTCGACAATAGTGGAACCATTAACATCAATTCAGGCACATTGCAACTACGTGCAGGTGGTACCGAGACGAATACATTAACTGGTGCGCTCGTTATTGGTTCAGGAAACATGTTGGATATAACCTGGGGTACTTACAACCTTAATCCTGGATTTTCCTTGACAGGCACTGGCACATTGCGGATGTCTTATTATGCGACAACGAATATTAATTTACCGTTGATCCAGGCGGCGGGCGTGACCTGGGAAAATACGAACAGCACGTTGAACGCTACTGCGGATTTGACACTCAACGGCACATTCAATTTATTGGGTGCGACAATTAGCGGCACGGGAAAATTGACAACAAGTTCGACGGCAACCACCAATATTACCGGAGATGTGACGCTGGTGGATAAATCCTGGGATAACTTAGGCGCCATTAATATGAGTGCCGCTGGGCGAATTTATCTGGCGGGCGATGGTGTCATTCCGGTGAAGCTTAAGAACCAGGCAGGCGCGATTTTCACGGATGCATCGACCAATGATTATCTGATTACCTATGGCACAACGCAGGCAAACAAAAATTTCGTGAATGCCGGCACATTCAACAAAATGACTGATTCGGCGGCGACTCAGGTTATTGACGTACCCCTGAACAGCAGTGGCACGGTGAATATTAATTCCGGTGTTTTACGCCTTCAAGCGGGTGGCACGCAAACTGGTGCTTTCGTAGTTGATTCTGGTAGCACGCTGGAACTCGCCAATTCCAATGCGTACAACTTGGATCCTGGATTTTCTATTACGGGTACCGGAACTTTACTGCGGGTGATGAATGCAACGGTAAATATTAATACATCATTAACCCAAGCGAGCGGAACAACTTGGGAAATAATTAATGGTACTTTGAACGCCGCTGCGGATTTGACGTTCAACGGTATGTTCAATTGGACGGGCGGGGTGATTACCGGCGCGGGGCTGTTGACTACCGGCCCCACTGCTACTACTAACATTAGTGATACGGCATCTCTCACCAATAAATCATGGGATAACTCAGGCACAGTTAATATTTTTTCCAGTAATTGGGGTTTGCTTCTGGACGGCAACGGTTCGACGCCAGTGATTTTTACCAATTTGGCAGGTGGTGTAATCAACGACACCTCAAGTAATGAATATCCGATTGGCTTCTATAGCAATCTAGCCAATACCAGCTTTGTGAATAACGGCGTCTTCAATAAAACCACGCAATCAGCGTCTGCGCAGATAATCGAAGTGCCCGTGAGTAATAGCGGCACTATGAATATTGACTCGGGCACGTTGCAGTTACAGGCCGGCGGCACGCAAACCGGCACCCTGGTGATCGCCGCAGGAAGCGCGCTAGAGTTGACCTCGGGCACTTATAATTTGAATCCTGGCTTTTCCCTAACGGGTACTGGCACATTAAAAATATTGAACGCAACAGTGAATGCCGGCTTGCCGTTGACCCAGGCGGCGGGCGTGACTTGGGAAAATACGAACAGCACGTTGAACGCTACTGCGGATTTGACACTCAATGGTACTTTCAATTTATTGGGTGCGACGATTGGCGGTGCAGGAATGTTGACCACTGGTCCGACGGCAACTACCAATATCACTGGAGATGTAACGCTTGTGGATAAATCCTGGAACAACTTAGGTACCATTAATATGAGTGCCGCTGGGCGGATTTATTTAGCGGGCGATGGCGTCATTTCAGTGACGCTCAAGAACCAAGCGGGTGCAATTTTCACGGATACCTCGACCACTGATTACCTGATTGGATATTGCACAACGCAAGCAAACAAAAATTTTGTGAATACCGGAATCTTCAACAAGGCGACCGGATCAGCGGCGACTCAGGTCATTGACGTAGCGCTGAATAATTATGGCACGGTGAATATTAATTCAGGCATCCTGCGAGTAAGCACGCCATTTATAAACAATGGAGAGATTTTTATTTCCAATGGATCCGTTTTTAGTCCATACGGATCGATTTTTAATAACGCAGCCAATAGTGTTATCTCTGGTACAGGCACACTGGATGTTACAAATACATCGTTTACTAACGACGGCATAATCAAGCCAGCGGGATCTAACACAATCGGAATGCTTAATATCACGGGCAACATAACGTTAAATCCAACTTCAGTAGTCGAAACCGAAATTAGCAGCGCAAATAACGATGGTTACGATCAATTAGCGGTGTCGGGTGATATCAATTTTGTCTTTGGAAATACCATGAATCTGGTTAAATTGGCGACGTATGTTCCAGCTGCTAATGATATTTTTTCAAATGTAGTTACTTATGGCAGTTGTAGTGGAACCCATCAATTTACAACCATTACTTCATCTTTTGGCGGAAATTTTATACCAAACTATGCCACCAGCAGTATGTCACTGATATTTTCTGATACCAGCATTATGAATACTTGGCTGTTGGCCACGGATGGAAATTGGGATGTTAATAGCAATTGGAGTCTCGGACATGTACCACAGACGAATGAAAAAGTGGTAATTCCCGATATTCCAGGCACAACGATTACTGTGACCATTCCAGAGACAGCAGCACCACAGCAGGCGAATAATCTGACCAGTCTGGAAAACGTGACCATCGCAGGCTCATCGTTAATGTTATCCAATGAATCTGCCATCAACGCAACATTCTCAATTTCTGGTGGCGTTTTACAAGGTAGCGGAAATATAACGACAAATGTTTTCAATATGTCTGGTGGGACAATTTCCAGCACAGGAACACTGACTGTCAACAATGTGTTGAATTGGACTGGAGGTACACTCTCTGGCACTGGAAATCTAACGATTGCCAATACCGCAACTGCCAATATTACAGGAATAGCAGCAAAATTTCTTGATGGCGGGTACAAACTAATAAATCGTGGCGTATTGAATTTATCCGGTTCAAGCGCAATGAATGTGATGAATAATGGATCGGGCACGTTCACAAACGAGGGGACCCTTGAAAAAAGTGGAGCTGATACCACGAGCACTATCTCAGGAGTAAAATTTGAAAATTCAGGTATTGTCAATATTGTGAGTGGTGTGCTCGATATTCAGGTTGGCGGCATACATACCGGAAAATTCAACGTGAATGGTGGTTCGCTTAATTTTAATGGTACCACCGAAACTACCGTGAATGAATTAAACCTAATTTCTGGAATATTTGGTGGATCGGGATCAGTGACGATAAATAATTCTTTCAATTTTGCAAGCGGGAGTATAAATCGCACTGGAGCCATGAGTGTAATACAAGAAAATGGCGATCTAAATTTCTCCACGCTGCAAGTTGGAGATCTTAATTTACGAGTTACCCATGGAAATTTAAATCTCGGCGCAATCAATGCAGACTCCATCAATGGCAGCGCTGCGTTAAATGTATCTCTGAATGGCTTGATAAACGCAGTCGGACCGATAACACTAAAATCAGAAAATTCCTCAATTATTCTTGGAGAAAATACCTCAATTACCACCTTAGCCACAGGAAATGCTTTGGTGCTTGATGCCGGCAATGGTGGTTTCCATAATCATATCGGGGCTGCTGTCTTTACTGTAAATAACGGGCGATGGTTGGTGTATTCATCAAATCCCGATGTTGATATCTTTAATGGATTAGTGTCCAATAATTTGGCGTTATGGCATAGCACTCAAGAAAATAATTCTCCGAATCAAGTAGGAGGCAATGGTAATTTTTATTTATTTGCCATGCAGCCCACCGTTTCGATTAAGGCGAATGAAGCTAGACGAATTTACGACGGGACTAACGCATTCAACCAATTGTCTTATTCAACGGATGGTTTAGTTAACGCGGAAGTTTATGGACATGTGTTCAATCAGGATAGGTTAAATGGCGATCTTATCGTGCAGGACGCCACGAAAAATGTTGGTAGCTATAATATTATCCAAGGGACGTTAGTCGCGCCGGTAGGTTATTTATCCACCTTTACGGGCAATACCGCTTACATCACCCCGGCGTCGCTGACCGTGACCAGTCCAGCGGCACAAAACAAAGTCTACGACGCCACTACTACCGCGATGATTAGTGGCGAACTCGCTGGTGTGTTCGCCGGAGATGTGGTTACGCTGCACGGTAATGGTAATTTCGCTGATAAAAATGTCGGTAATGGCAAGCCGGTGACGGCAGCGTTTTCTCTGGCAGGTGCTGACGCGGGCAATTATTTATTAACGGGCACTGCGCCCGGCGGCCTATCCGCAGACATCACCCCGGCGTCGTTGACCGTAACCAGTCCAGTGGCACAAAACAAAGTCTACGACGCCACTACTACCGCGATGATTAGCGGCGAACTCGCTGGTGTGTTCGCTGGCGATGTGGTTACGCT
>CAUYTW010000326.1 GCA_963575715.1 Gammaproteobacteria bacterium
TTCATCCCCGCAACGCTACGCGATTGCGGGGTTTTCTCGCCAAAGATTTATAAAAGCACGTTATTATCCCAAGGGGCGGGGAATACCGTCCCTTCCTTTTCTACCCGCCCTCAAGAGCGAGGTTTCTCAGGGATATTGATGAATATTGATACTGCTTATTATCGTCGATATCTGCTTGCCGCGATGGCTATCTTGCTCGCGGCGGCGGTGGGCTTGATTTTCGCCAATCCCGCCGTTGAGACCCCCCAGCCCGCCCCAAAGGCGGCGCTTACCGTTACTACCACACTTCCATCGTTGGTCGAATGGCCGACTTTGTTGACCGCCAATGGCGATATTCATGCCTGGCGTGAAGCCATCGTTAGCTCTGAGGCCAATGGTCTGCGCATCAGTGAGGTTTTGGTCGATGTTGGTGACCATGTGCATAAGGGACAGGAATTGATACGTTTACAGAGTGACACGGTAGTTGCCGAATATGATCAAACTCGCGCCAGCCTCGCAGAAATGGAAGCCACTCTGGCTGAGGCACGCGCCAATGCCGAGCGCGCGCGGCAGCTCGAAGTCCGGGGCGCTCTGAGCGCGCAGCAAATTACTCAATATCTCACCGGAGAACAAACTGCTAAGGCGCGTGTAGAAGTACTCAAAGCACGGATGAAATCAGACCAGCTACGTCTTGCACAAACCCATGTACTGGCGCCCGATGAGGGCACGATTACGACGCGAACTGCTACCCTTGGCACCGTGACGCAGCCTGGGCAAGAACTTTTTCGCCTGATTTGTCGTGACCGGCTTGAATGGCGCGCCGAGCTGCCAGCGGCGGATCTAGTTCGCGTCAAGCATGGCATGAAGGTTCGTGTTACTACGGCAAGCAAGGGCGAGGTTACGGGCCAGGTGCGACTAATTGCGCCAACTCTTGATCCACGCACTCGTACTGGTTTGGTGTATGTCGATTTGAATAATTACGGCGACGCTAGAATGGGCATGTTCGCGCGCGGGGAGATTGAAATCGGTCTTGCGACGGCCCTTGTTCTGCCCCAAAGCGCGGTGATGTCGCGTGATGGTTTCAGTTATGTCTATCGCGTGGGGCCAGATAATCGCATCATCCAAACCAAGGTGGCCTTGGGTCAGCGCGTAGGAGAACGCATTGCGATTCTCAAAGGACTGGACGCCTCTGCACCAGTCGTCAGTAGCGGAGTTGGCTTTCTATCGGACGGCGATCTGGTTCGGCTGGTCCTTCCGTAATCCGCTGTTCTCAAGCTTACATCGAATTCACGTTCCAAAATAATTTATGGCTAAACCATTTATGAAATGGGCTGGCGGAAAAATTCAGCTTGTTGATAAATTAATATACCTCTTTCCTCCAGAAATTTTTTCTGGAAAAATAGATAAATATGTTGAGCCATTTATTGGTGGTGGAGCATTATTTTTCTATGTAGCACAATCTTTTCCGTATTTTAATAAATTTTTCCTTTCTGACATTAATGAAGAATTAATATTGACATATAAATCGATTCAAATAGATGTTGAAGGTATTATTTCTCTGCTTAGTACGCTAGAAGATAACTATCACGCATTAAATAATTATGAACAAAAAGATTTTTTTTATAAAACAAGAGAAAAATTCAATAAGAATCGCATACAAATTAATTTTAATAAATTTCATAATAATTGGTTAGAACGCGCAGCTACAATAATTTTTCTTAATCGCACATGTTTTAATGGATTATTTCGAGTTAACTCAAAAGGTGAATTTAATGTTCCTTTTGGAGACTATAAGAATCCGAAAATTTGTAATGCTGAAAATTTGCGTGGAGTATCTGCGTTACTTAAAAAAGCAGATATTAAGTGTGTTGACTTTTCATCAAATAAAGAATTTATAGATGAGAAAACCTTTGTATATTTTGACCCACCATATCGCCCAATAAGCAAAACGGCAAATTTTACTTCTTATTCAAAATGTATCTTTGGAGATGATTCGCAAAAAAACCTTGCAAAATATTATAGATTACTTTCTGAAAAGGGAGCAAAATTAATGTTAAGTAATTCAGATCCAAAAAATAAAAATCCAGATGATTGTTTTTTTGAAGTTTTATATAGTAATTTTCGCATTGAAAGAGTTGATGCGTCTCGTATGATAAACAGTAATAGAAATGGACGTGGAAAAATTAAAGAGTTAGTTATTATGAATTATTGAAATGAACTTATTAGTTATTTTCTAGCGAAATTAAACGATTAATAAATTCAACTGCGTAATTCCTATATTTATAAAAATTTTAATATTTTAATTCTTGAAGATTTATAAAATCCTATACTGAGGTCCATCATGCCAGCTAAAACCACTCCCCGTCGCAAACTGAATCGTACCGCCCCACAACCCATGCGGTTGGAGCCACGCATCATGTTCGATGGCGCGGCCGTGGATACGGTTCACGCCATTCACACCCTTGCCGCAGAGCATCCGACACCCGAGGTTACGCCCGTCCATGACGTTGTGACAGCGCGTTCTGAGGCGGTTGCGACGGCGCGTTCCGAGCCAGTCACTCATGATGTCCCGCCAATAGTACCTCATCAGAATCTCGTGGCTGCCGAGGGGCACACGACCGACAACGCGACGTCCAACCTAGACCATGCTCCAGCGCCGGCTACGCCTCCCGCCGTTGAGCACACGCCTACGTCGCCGCGAGAAATCGTTTTTATCGATACCAGTGTGCCGAATTGGCAAAATTTGGCCAATGGTACCCGCGCCGACGTGGAAGTCGTTTTGCTCGATCCCAGCCGGAATGAGGTTGATCAAATTACCGAGGCCCTGAAGGGACGCGAAGGAATTACCGCGATCCATATTGTGAGTCACGGATCAGAGGGTGCGTTTCGATTGGGTGATACTCAATTAAATAGTACCACCCTTAATACTTTCCAGGCTGAACTAGCGGAATGGGGCAGTCATTTAGCTCCTGCTGGCGACATTTTGCTTTATGGTTGTGATGTAGCCCAAAGCAGCGCCGGAGAAACATTTGTTACTGATTTATCGCGGATCACCTCCGCTGATGTCGCTGCTTCAACCGATACGACCGGCAGTTCCGCATTGGTGGCAGGTAATTGGGTACTTGAAAAGCAGACCGGGCCAATTGAAGCTGATTTATTTGCGTCAAAAGAGGTATTGAATAATTATCGAGATGATTTGGCTGCATTGACGGTAACTTTTGCTTCTGGAACCGATACTGGAAAAACTGGCGATAATCTCACAAACGATACTACGCCCAGTATTACGTTTACTCCCTCTACAGCACATGCTTCCTATACTGTTTCCTGGGATAGCGGCACGGCCACGGCGACCAATTCAAGCGCGACGACCGCGCAAACCATTACCGCATCAACTCTCGCTGCGGGAAGTCATACCGTAGATATTAAAACCTATACTGGAACTGGCGGCACTGGAACATTAGTAGATAGTGGCAGTTATACTTTCTCCATTGATAATACTACGCCGACGCTTTCTTTGTATTATCCAGTAACAAATGCAACAAGTGTTCCTACGAATACCAATATCATTTTGCAATTCAGTGAAAACATTCGCGCCAATGGCGGCACGATTACGCTACAAAAAAATACTTCAAATACCTTTCAGATGACCCTTAGTGCAGATAATACTAGTGGTAGCTTTACTACAACTGCGGGAAGTCAGGGAACTTGGTATATCAGCGGGAAAACTATAATTATTCATACTCAAGTAAACCGGGCTACCAATACAACCTATAATCTTGATATTAATTCGACTGCAATTACGGATACCGCCGGTAACGCATACGCGGGAATTACGTCAAACAGTACCAGCAATATTTATTTCAAAACAGGAAGTGGAACAGATACCACAGCACCTTCGACAACAATTTCCACGCTTGCTTTTTCTAATGATACTGGTACCAGTACAACTGATTTTATTACTAATACCGCGAGCCAGACCATCAGCGGGAATTTAAGCGCGAATCTTGCTGCCGGCGAATTGGTTAAAGTATCGCTGGATAACGGTACGACTTGGGCGGTTGCAACTGCTACGGAGGGAGCTAAACCATTTAGCTTATCTGGTGTAACACTTACCGGAAGCAATACACTCAAAGTCTGGGTTGAGGATGGTGCCGGAAATGCGGCAACAGCAAAAACTCAGGTATACACTCTCGATACCACCGTTCCCACGGTCAGCAGCGTTACTACTTCTGGAACTGGAATTACTTCCGGTTCAGGCAATTTGGGTATTGGGGACACGGTAACGTTTACGGTGAATAGCACGGAAGCAATTAACGTTAGCGGCGGCACACCCACCTTAACCTTAAACGATGGCGGCACCGCAACTTATGCGAGTGGTAGTGGCACTACGGCACTCGCATTTACTCACACGATTGGTAATGGTCAGAATGCGTCGGATCTTGCGGTAACTGCGTTTAATGCAAATAGCGCAATATTGCGCGATACCGCCGGTAATATTTTAACAACCACCGGCGCGATTACTAATCCTTCCGGCACTTTAGTGGTGGATACCACGCCACCAACTGCGACAATTACTGCTGTCGCTCCCGATCCCCGCAATATTAATGCGGGCACGGTCAATATTGTTTTTAGTAAACCAGTCACCGGTGTTGATATCAGTGATTTTACTCTAACCAATGGCGGCGCAGTTAATATTAGCAACGCGCCTTTTTCAGGCAGTGGTACTAATTACAGCATTAATCTCACCAATTTTACATTAGCCGAGGGTACTTATACATTAACTCTCAACAGCAGCGGCACTGGTATTAAAGATAGCAAGAATACTGCTTTATCTGGAGGTGCCACAGAAACTTTCACCGTAGATACTACTCCACCCACTGCTGCGGTCAATGCAATTACCGCCATCAGTAATGATAGTGATTATTTATTGTCGAATGACTTTATTACTAAAACCGCAAGCCAAACTGTCAGCGGTACTTTTACTGGATCACTAAACGCCGGAGAGAAATTTCAGATATCCGCTGATGGTGGTATTACTTGGGTGGATGCTACCACAGGATCAGGAACTTGGAGCGCCGCCGGAGTTACTTTATTGAGTGGCACGGGAACTCTGAGTTCACGCACTATTGACGCGGCTGGCAATACGCTTGCGGGCGCAACTCATGCTTATACGGTTCAATTACCTGGCCCTTATTCGATTGTCCGGCAGAATCCGACCTATTCCACAACCAATGCCGATGAAGTCTATTTCAGGGTCACGTTTACCACGCCCGTGACCGGAGTGGTGGGAACTGATTTTAGCTTAACGACCGGATCTTTGAATGGCGCGACGGTGCAGCTCGTAACTCCGGTCGCTAATAGTAATGGTACGCAATATGATATTCAGGTGGGAGGATTGGCCGGTAGAACCGGAACGGTCAATCTGGATATCGCCGCGACCAATACAATCAAAGAAGTGGGCACCAATAGTTCACTCAGCAGTTTGATCCCGAGTAGTGGTATCGACGAAACTTTTACGGTGGATCACTCCATTTTATCTGGAACCGTAACCATCAATTCTGATTCCGGTGCCTCGGCGACAGATTTCATTACTTCTGATACTTCGTTGATTTTTACCGGAACAACCGAAGTCGGCAATTATGTTCATCTAATTCTCAAGGACAGCAATGACGTGACGGTATTCAGCCAGGAGGCTACCGTTACCGGCACAACCTGGATTTATGATCATTCCGCATTGCCACTGGCTTCCGGTAGCTATGTTCTTTCTGTGATTGAAAGTGATGAAGCGGCAAATACTTCTACGGTTACTCAAGCCATTGTCATTGATACCGCCGCTCCAACGCTGGCGAGTTCTTCGGTAGATGGGACTACCTTGACCATCGCTTATACCGATGCGACCAATTTGGATAGTATCAATAGTCCGGCTCCGGCGGCATTTATTGTCAAAGCCAATGGTTCCACTACGCTTACAATTAATTCTGTGTTGGTCAACGCCTCAGCGAAAACGGTAACGCTTACGTTGTCGGCACCCGTATTGGCAACTGATGTTATTACGGTTACGTATACCGATCCAGGGAGCAGCGCAATTCAGGATTTGGCCGGCAATCACGCAGCCGCATTGACTGATCGGGCTTGCGTCAATTCCAGCAAATCTAACGATATCGCTCCAGTAATCAGCCAGATCTCAGGTGCGACCTGGTTTAACAAGGGTGGAAGTCTGTCTCAGGTATTTACGACCAGCCCCCAAATTACCGATGCAGATGATACCTACCTGGAAAGCGCGACAGTTACCATCACCACCAATCGTCAAGCTGAAGATATTTTAAGCATATTTGGTACCCTACCTTCTGGTATTACTGTCGGAACGTATAATTCCACGACTGGAATTCTTAAATTGACTGGGCACGCGCTGCTTGCAGAATATCAAAGTGCGTTGTCTTTAATTAATTTTTCCACGACTGCTGCTGCACCGGCGAGTAATGCCATCGAGCCAGATCGGACTATTACTCTGACGGCTAATGACGGACAAAAAGATTCCGTTGCAGTTACGCGCACCATGCGCGTTTTAGGTCCTGAATTTCCTCTCACGGACTCCGTTCAATCGTATATGATTGGCAATGCCACCGGCACGACCGCCATGGATCTGTCCGGGGTTAATTTGGTCATGGGAACGATTTCCTATCTTGGGAAGGATTTCTGGGCAAACGCCACGAATGCCTTGGCCTTCAGTCCAGTGGATGGTCATCTATACGCCGTTGATAACGTCACCCATAAAATAATTCGCATCAATTCTGATTTCACTGTTACCGTGATGTCCACCGCCTTCGCGGGCGGGAATTCCCCAACAGCGGCACTCGGCCTTTACGCTGCGGATATTAATTCTTCCGGGGTGATGCACATCATCAGTGGCACGAAAGCCTATCGTTTTGATGTCAATCCATCTTCCAGCACCTATTTGACCTGGCTTGCTCCATTAACCGTTGGTAATAGCGGGACAGTGGATTTTTCTTTTAATCCCCTGGATGGACAGATTTACGCAGCTACCAGCCATTTATGGAGAATTAATCCAGATAATGGCGCAACAACCGATTTGGGTGCCCTAACGAATTGTGGAGGAGGTTCCTACTGGGGACAATATTTCGATAAATCCGGATTTTTATATGTAACGTCGGGTGGAGCGAGTCCGAAAATCTATCGAATTGATATCAGTAATCCGTCCGCACCCAATCTAGCAGCAACACCGATTCAATATTCTTCTAATCTGCCAACCAGTGGTGACGGCGCGCGGATTGTTACCATTAATTTGGATTACGGTGACGCACCAGATTCTTATGGAACAACATTAGGCGCGGGCGGTGCCCGTCATAACATTCTAGGCGATACTGTCTGGTTGGGAACCGTTCCCAGCTACGAATCTGATGGGCCATCGGCTGGTCTTGGTGTCAGTGATACGAAGGATGATGGCGTAGCCTCATTTAGTCCATTAAGCGTTAGCTATACCAGCTACAGCGTAGATGTGACCGTGGCCAATGCTGCATCTCAATCAGCGGTGCTGGTGGGCTGGATCGATTTCAACCGTAACGGATCTTTTGAAACCACCGAAGGCGTGAGTGTTGTGGTCGCAGCGGGTTTCAGTGGAACCAAAACATTGACCTGGAACGGGCTTTCAGGCATGGCAGCCGGTACGACCTATGCCCGATTCCGTATTGCCACGGATAGCACGATACTCACCACTGCGTATTCAAAAGGCCCCCTGATGGATGGTGAAGTCGAAGACTACGCCATGACCATTCAACCTGCCGACTCAACGCCGCCTACTGCCACCATCGCTGCGATCAGCCCCAATCCTCGACATACGGTGGTGGGTTCGGTCGCGGTTACTTTTGATGAAAACGTTACCGGTGTCGATCTCGCTGATTTTACGCTGACTCGTAATGGTACTTCGGTCTCATTAACCGGAGCCACGGTAACCGGTAGTGGCAAAGATTGGTTTATTGATCTCTCCAATGTGACCAACCCTGCCGGTAATTACATCCTGAGCCTTGTTGCCAACGGAACAATCAAGGATCAAGCAAATAATTCTCTGGTCGCTGGAAATACTGCGTCTTTTGTCATGGATACCACGGCACCGGTGATAGACCTCGACCCATCGGTGAGCAATCAATATAACTATACGGTCACCAGCGCGAATGGCGCTTTGATCAGCTTGGATAATGACAGCAACGCCGCCACGTTTGTCGAAGCATCCGATAAAGTTACCCAGATAACGCTCACGGTAAATGGCATCCAGGATGGTGCCAATGAACTGATTACTTTTGGCACCACAGAAATTCGAGCGGATGGCGGCTCTGGTGATCAGGCCAGTAAAACAGTTGGCGGAGTAACCGTTGATATCGCCTATTCGCAAGGCACTTTTATTCTGACTAAAAACGGCGGCGGCACATTAACCCAAGCCGAATCGCAATCTATTATCCGCGATCTCAAATATCGTGATACCTCTTCAGCTCGGCAGGCAGGATCGCGCACGTTCGCATTTTCTGCCACCGATCTTGCCGGCGTGGTGGCGACTCCGGCAATCACTACCGTCAATGTGACCGATACGTCACCACCCGCCGCGCCAGTAATCACTGGAATTAGCACCGATACTGGAACGGTCGGCGATCATATTACTGGCGATACGACTTTATATTTTTATGGTACGGCAGAAGCCAATAGCACAGTAACGGTCTATCTAGATGGAGTTCAAAAGGGCACTACCCAGGCGGATGCAAGCGGCGCGTGGAGTTTCGATTACACGGGAACTTCATTAACAAATGGTAGTACCTATAACATCACCGCTACCGCCACCGATTCTTCCAATCAAATCAGTGGCCTCTCCGCTGCGTATGCGGTCACCATCAATACCGCTGACGATACGACCGCCCCCCTTTTACAATCGAGCACTCCGGCAGATAACGCTACCGGCGTATCGTCACTGAGTAATATCGATCTGGTATTTAATGAAAATGTCATGGCGGGGACAGGTTCGATAAAACTATATTCAGGTGCCACCCTAGTCGAAACATTTAATGTCGCTACCGGAATTGGCGATCAAGGCGGAACGGTCACATTTAATGGCACTAGCGGCGTTTCTATCGATCCCTATTCTTATTTGCTCTCTAATACCGCGTACAACATTACTATCGATGCGACCGCGGTTAAGGATACCTCGGGAAATGCTTACGCAGGTATTGCCGATGCCACTACATTAAATTTCACTACGGCTACGGTTACGGTATTACCGCCGTTGATTACCTCGGTTCCTGAAAATAGCGGGGGTGGTATTAATGCCACCGAGGCCGCCGATGGCACGGTGGTGAATATTAGCTTGACCGGTACCGGCGCGATTGCCACGAATAGCCTGATTCTCAATTGGCGCGGTCAAACCATTAATCACACCCTGACCAGCGCTGAAATTACGGCGGGTACGGTGGCGCTAACGGTTCCAGCGGCGACCATCACCACGGCGGGAAATGGTACCTTTGATATCACCGCGAAAATCGGGGCGGGAGGCACCAGTTCCGAGCCATATTCGGTGACGGTCGATACCGTTGCGCCTACCTCCATTCCGACCGTCAATTCCCAGTACACCAATGATACGACGCCAACCATTACCGGTACGGCTTTTGTCAGCACGGGAGAAAGTTTAAGCGTAGTGGTGGACGGTATTACCTATACCGTCGCAGGTGGCAATCTTACTTATAACAGCGTGGCTCATACCTGGAGCCTGACAATTCCCAGTGTCTACGCGCTGGTCGATAGAACCTATAGTGTTACCGCGCGAGTCACTGACGCCGCCGGTAATGTCACCAACGATATTACTTCCAGTGAATTGGTTGTAGATCGTGCTTCACCGGCCATTCCAACCGTCACCAGCCAGACAACCACCGATACGACACCCGTAATTACCGGAACCGCGACGCTTGCTGCCGGTGAAATCTTGTCGGTTACGGTCAATGGCAATACTTACACTGAAGGCGATGGCAATCTGACTCGCACCAGCACCAATTGGAGTTTGACCATTCCAGCGGGGCGTGAGCTTGCTCAAGGTTTTTACGATGTCACCGCCAAAATCACCGATTTGGCCGGCAATTTCACTACCGATACGACGACCAATGAATTGTTGATTCCTGGCGTTACCGGCGGAGTGACTATCACGCAGGGGCTTTTAGCTGGTTCGCCGGCCACGATCACCGTCACTGATAATAATCTGAATACCAATTCGACCAGTCCGCAATCGATCACTGTCACGGTCGTTAATACCACCACCAACGAAAGCGAAACGGTAACGCTAACCGAGACCGGAAATAATACCGGTATCTTTACCAATACTTTGGCGACCGCAAATAATCCCGCCGCCGGTACCAATAATGATCAAACTCTCAATGTCGATAATGGCCAAAGAGTCACGGTTACTTATACCGATGCCTTTGACAGCGCGGGCGCGGTTAATCAGCCGCGAACTGCTTCCGTCGATGTATTGACCGCTGGCGCTCCGACTCAATTAGTCACGATTACCAGCATGACCAAGGATACGGGAACTTCTGCTACCGATTTTATTACCAATGATGGCAGTGCAACTCGTACCGTGAGTGGCACCATCAATTCTACGTTGGGCACTAATGAAGTCGTACAAGTTTCTTTTGATAATGGTGCGACTTGGGCAACGGCTAATACAACTACGACCAACTGGACCATTAACGATCCCGGTGTTCATTCTGGAAACTGGATAATCGTGGCGCGTGTTTACAATACCAGCGCTGCTCTAACTGGACCCAGAACAAGTCAATCAGTAACCCTGGATACCATTGCCCCGACCGCCTCCATTACACTCAATAGTGTGACCGCAGACAATGTTCTCAATATCAGTGAAGCTGCGAGTCTGATTCCCATTACTGGAACGGTAGGCGGTGATATTCAGGCCGGCAACATAATTACTCTGACGGTTGATGGCACCAACTATACTGGCGTAGTACAAGCCAATCATACTTTCAGCATTAATGTCCCCGGCAATAAATTGAGTACCGATGCGGATCTAACCATTAATGCCAGCGCCACTGCGATTACCGATACAGCCGGAAATAGCACCACCGCTACGACAACCAAAACGTATACCAAAGATCTGGTTGCTCCGGTACCAACTATTACCGTCGATAATGTTACCGCCGATAATAAATTAAACAGTGACGAATCTGCCGGAACCGTAACGCTTACTGGTTTGGTTAATAGCGAGGTGCGAATTGGCGATACCGTTACATTAACGATCAACAGCACGGCCTATACTGGTACGGTCTTGGCGAATCGAACCTTTAGTATTGCGGTTCCGGGCGCGGTGCTGCGCGCTGATGGCGATTCCACAATCGATGCCAGTGTGACCACCACTGATGATGCGGGAAATAGCGCGACCGGAATTTCTACCAAAAGCTTCACCACAGATTTCATTGCACCGACTGTCGCCATCACCATTGCGAATGTCACCGCCGACAACATTCTCAATCCGACCGAAATTGCCAATACCAATACGACCATTACTGGCACGGTCACGGGTGAATTCACCATCGGCGATCTAGTTACCCTAACGATTAATGACACGAATTACACCGGCACCGTGCAAAGTGGCGGGGCTTTTAGTATTTCGGTTCTTACTGCGGATCTTAATGCTGCGCCCGATTTAACGGTTGGCGCTTTTGTCAGTGCCAGTGACGCTGCGGGTAATAGTGCTACCGCAATGGATAATAAGGTTTATGAAATCGACATCACGCCGCCAGTTCCTACGGGTGCTAGCTTGGCTGATAATTTTACGCTCGTGATTGACTTCTCCGATGTTCATAACCTAATTGGTGGTGATACTGCTCTGAGTGATCCCGGGATTCCTGCTACGACCGCGTTTGCCGTAACGAGCGGCACTGCGAACACTGTCACGGCGGTTGTGGTCGATGCTGTTGCTAAGACGGTTACTTTGACCCTAACCCGTGACGTTACCACCAGTAACCCTAGTGGTGTGGTGAGCGTCGGCTATACCGCTCCTACTAATAATTCAACGATTAGCAATGCAGCCATCCAAGATATGGTTGGGAATGACGCGGTGAGCTTCACGATTTCGGTGAGCACCGGCAGTGATAGTACCCTGCCAGTAGTGACTGCTGGCCAAAGTTTTAACTACGCCGAGAATCAAATCGCCAACGCGGCAATTGCGACAGTTACTGCGTCCGATAATGTTGGTGTCACTGGCTATCGTTTTAGCTCTAGCGGCACCACCACCAGCGCCGACGGTTACTACACCATCGCCAACGATGGCAAAATTCGTATTACTGACATTGGCATCGCGGCGGCTTCTAACGACTATGAGACCACGCCGAATACTTTCACTTACGGTGTAGAAGCCAGCGACGCAGCGGGCAACTGGTCGAGCGCGGCGAATGTCATGCTCAACGTCACGGATGTGGATGACGTTGCGCCGGTGGTAACCACCGGGCAATCTTTTAATTACGCCGAAAACCAAGTCGCCAACGCCGTAATTGGCACGGTCACTGCGACCGACAATGTTGCCGTTACCAATTTTGGTTTTGATATTGGTACCGGTACGCCCAGCGCCACTAGCGCCGACGGTTATTACACCATCGCCAGCGACGGCAAGATCAGCATCACGACGACGGGTGTGGCGGCGGGGCGTGCCCAAAACGACTACGAAATCACGCCCAACAGTTTCATCTACGGCATTCAGGCCCGCGACGCGCTTGGTAACTGGTCGAGTGTGGAGAATGTCACGCTCAACGTGACTAACATTGAGGATGCCAATCCGGTCGTCACGGCTGGCCAAAGTTTCAACTATGCGGAAAACCAGACCGCTAACGCGGTGGTCGGTATCGTTGCGGCCACTGATGACATCGCGGTCACAGGCTATCGTTTCAGCGCCACCAGTACCACTACCAGCGCCGACGGCTATTACTCCATCGCCAGCGACGGCAAGATCACCATTACCTCCACGGGAATCGCTGCTGGAGTCGCCCAGAACGACTTCGAGACCACGCCCAACAGCTTTACCTACGGCATCCAGGCCGGCGATGCGGCTGGTAAATGGTCGAGCGCGGAGAATGTCACGCTTAACGTCACCGACATGGATGACACCGCGCCCGCCGCCCCGACCCTCAATCTAATCGATGCTTCCGACAGTGGCACCAGCCAGACCGACGACAAGACCAACGACACCACCCCGACGATTCAAATTACATTTACCGGCAGCGGGGCGACCGCGCCAGTCGTCGGGGACGTCGTCAAGTTGTACGAAAGTGGTACTCAAGTAGGAACCGCGACACTGCTGGCGGGTGATATCACGGTGGGCTATGTGAATATCACGGCGAGTACGCTAACCGCTGGCGTAAAGAGCTTTACCGCGACGATTACCGACACGGCGAGCAACGTCTCAAGCGCGAGTACGGCGTTGCCGGTGACCATCGACACGACCGCTCCGGCCTTATCTACAGCGACGGTTGACGGCACTACGTTGACGTTGACCTATACGGAAGCCGGAGTCGGAATGGCTGGAACCACGCCCGCCGTTGGCGATTTCACCGTGACGAAAGGCGTGGGAGATACTCCCGTCTCTGTCACCAATGTGGCGGTGGATGCCACTAACAAGACCGTCACCCTGACGCTCGGCACGGCTATCACCGGCTCTGACACGAACGTCAAAGTTAGCTATGTCCCAGGAACCAATAAAATCCAGGACATCGCCGCGAATGAAGCGACAAGTTTGAGTGGACAGGCGGTGACTAATGCCTTGGTGCCAGCGGCACCAACGCTGACGAATACCGCCAGCTACACATTGACCAGCACGAATGAAGACACCACGGGTACGACCGTGTTGGTTTCTACCGTTTTGGCGAATACCGGCTATAGCGATGCGAATGCCGGCGCGTTATCTGGTATTGCGGTAACCGGTGCCACGGAAAATGGTACATGGCAATTTTCTACCGATGGTACTTACTGGTCGAATATTGACGCTAGCGTAAGCCAAAGTCATGCCTTGTTATTAAGTTCAACCACTCTTATTCGTTATCAGCCAGATAGTAGATACGGAGAAACAGCAAGTTTTAATTTTCGCGCTTGGGATCAGACGAGTGGTACGGCATCGACCGTAGGACAATATCCTGTTCTTCAGTACGTCAATATTACCGCTACAGGTGGAAGTACGGCTTTTTCCGACGGCGTTGCTACTGCCACTCAATTAGTGACTGATGTAAATGATGCTCCCATCATTTCACCTCTTCCTGCTGCCAGTTTTGACGGTTCAAATGATTATATTGACTTGCCAGATATGAATTTTGGTGGTGATTTAACTATTGAAGCCTGGGTTTATGTAAACGGAACTCCAGGTAATTATTCAAGAATTATTGATATTTCTAATTTTACTGGTTCAAATTCTACATACAAAAATAATAATATTGTTTTGGGTTTTTACCAGACTACAGGAAAACTTTTCTTTGAAGCATATAATGGTACAAGCAGCACTACTTCATTAGGTAAAACAATTAGCAATACCGCATTACCAACGGGTCAATGGGTACATGTTGCTGCCACGGTAGGAGGCACTAATGGTACTGATGTTACACTTTATGTAAATGGTTCCCAGGTTAAGACGGGAAGCCTGAGTGCTACACCTAATACTCTTATTAGAACCATTAATTATATTGCCCAGAGTCCATTTTCTAGTGACGCACATTTCAATGGTTACATTAGTGATGTACGTATTTGGAATGATACGAGAACAGCAACCGAAATTGCTAATAATAAAAGTGCAACATTGATTGGTAGCGAAGATAATTTAGTAGCGTGGTTTCCATTGAATGGAAATACAAATAGTGGAATTAGCGGGCAATCCGCCGGGACATTAATGAATGGAGCATTCTTTGCATCCCCGCCCGCTGTAACTACGTTGACTACGGTACAAGGAAATGAAAATACGGATATCTCGCTTGCTGGTATCAGTGTGGATGATATAGATGCCACTACTTTGCAATTGACCTTATCAGTAAATGCCGGCACTTTGACCTTAAATACAATAACGGGTCTGACTTTTACCTCGGGTGATGGTACTACTGATGCGTCCATGACATTTACGGGATCGCTGGCCAATCTTAATACTGCTTTAAATAGCCTGATTTATCGAGGTTCTGCGGGTACGGCAACCTTGACAATTACTGCCAATGATCAGGGACAGACCGGCGGAAATGTATTAACCGCCACAAATACTCGCAGTATTATCGTTAATGACATTACTCCTCCCACCGTGACGATTACGGCAGGTCAGGATAACCTCAAAGCCGGTGAGACCACGACGCTGACTTTCACCTTCTCCGAGGTGCCCGTCGGTTTTGCTGCTAACGATATCACGCTTGAATCTGGCATTTTAGGTGCCCTTACCGCTACCGCTGATCCTAAGATTTTTACCGCACTCTATACTCCGGCGACGAACACCGAGGACCCCGCGATGCGGGTCGCGGTGGGTACCGGCTATACCGATGCGGCGGGCAACACTGGCACAGCGGGTACAAAAGATCTTGCTGTGGACACAAAGGCTCCAGTACCGACCATTACTCTAACCAGCAACATTACCGCCGATGATGTGATTAATGCCGCCGAGGCCGGCGGCAACATCACCATCACCGGCAGCGTGGGCGGCGATGCAGCGGTCGGTGACACTGTAACCCTAACCATCAATAGTCAGACCTTCACTGGTACGGTCGCGGCAGATAAGAGCTTCAGTATCAGCGTGTTGGGCAGCGATTTGGTCGCCGACAGCGATAAAGTCATCGATGCCAGTATCAGCACCAGCGATGCGGCGGGCAATACCGGAACTGCAACTGATACCGAGGGCTATTCGGTCGATACTACGGCTCCGGTTCCGACTATCACCCTGGACGCTAACATCACGGCGGACGATGTGATCAACGCTGCTGAATCGGGTGGCAACGTCACCATCACCGGCAACGTGGGCGGTGATGCAGTCGCGGGCAACACCGTGACCCTCACCATCAACGGTCAGACCTTCACCGGCTTGGTTGCGGCAGATAAGAGCTTCAGTATCAGCGTGTTGGGCAGCGATTTGGTCGCCGACAGCGATAAAGTCATCGATGCCA
>CAUYTW010000327.1 GCA_963575715.1 Gammaproteobacteria bacterium
CGGCGCAAGCCGAGTTGCCCTTACAGGCTGACAGCCGGGAAAGACCGGCTCCTAAATCTGAAAACCGCCCGCTTTCCTCCCTGCCCGGCTTAAAGCCGGGGTGGCTCTCGCGGGCATTTAGTGAGAACAAATTCATGTTTCGTATTACCATAAAATATCTAGCCAAATTATTCGTCGCCATCATTTACGCAACTATTTCTTTACCAGTCTCGGCGGAAGTCGCTGAGGGTAATTTAGTTCCAACCGGAACTGTTCAGCTTCAATGTTGGCAATATGGAACAAAAATTATCGACGAAAAAGGATTGCACCAACAGAGCATTAGTTCCCTGGGAGAACCAGGTTTCATGCGTTTTAATCGTGGAAAGGATACTGGAGATACAGTGCTTCTCGTGCCTACCACCAATAGCATCTGTCTGATAAAAAATGAACGTTGAAAACATCGGTTGGTGTTTGCTCGTCCCAAGCACTAAACTTAAGAGTAAATCACTTCACAGCTAAAGCAGGGAGACTCTAATAAAATAAAGCTTGGTTTACCAGCCTAAGTCCAAAACATCGGACTACGTTGCAACGAAGTACAAGACTCACCATGGGGCGGCTTCCTCCTGCCTGTCGACAGACAGGCAACTTCATGCTCTGAAAGCGGTGGATGCAGACAACCTTAGGGGTAGGACGAAATGGTTTGTCGCAAGGTTCGCAAGAACTAAACTGCGTTGCAACTTTGGCGAGGGGAACCACACCGCAAGGTGTGTGTCACCAGGTTCCTAAGGACTAACAACCGGGAAAGACCGGCTTTTTTGACTGACGGTTTTCCCCGCTAAAACCGTCTCTTTTCTTCCCTGCCCGACTAAAGCCAGGGGTATCCTCGGAGACAATGATGATTCGAACTTATTGACGTCGAAATTGTATTCGACGATTACGTCCATCCAGCGGATCATCTTTCACCAGCAATTCTTTTGCTCCCTTGCCTACCGTGATTAAACGGTCAGGCGCTATACCGTATTTATCCACTAAATACTGCTTTGCAGCATTGGCGCGTCGAAGAGACAAATCACGATTATAAATCGGTGAGCCGGCGGCATCGGTGTGTCCCTCAATTATTAATTTGGATGTTCCCGTAGTATCGGAAACCATCCCCTGACCGACAGGATCGAGAAACGCTGTTTGCTCCGGACCAATTTCATCTGATTTATAATTAAATTGTATTTGTACCGCCATTACTGTAGGAGTTGAAGACGGTGAATCAGAAACTACTTGTTGATGAGTATCAGTAGATGACGACGTATTAATAGAACTTTGATCACGTTTGAATCCACGTTTGTCGACTGGCCGTGAATCCTCAGCGGATGGTGGTATCTGTATAGAGCGAGTTTTTCTTTTTGGAGAAGTCCGAATAACAGCGTCATCAGTCGGCTTTATTTCCGGGAATAAAGCTTGACGAACATCATCCGCAGAAGGAGGAGTTTTATAAAGACGTACTTCTTCAGCTCCCGCCTGATTCATCATTATAAATAATACCGCTACAGCATATAGATATACTCCGCGAGCAGCTTGTGTGATTCTCATCAAGGTCTCCAAAAATTTTGCCCTTTAGGACGATAGTCAATTACCCCGCCCTAAAGGACGGTGCTTGCGGCTGCACTCGGACGGTCCCTTGTCGTCACGCAGACAGTTCGGCGTCGGACCCCTTAATCTCGATAGATTAAGGGGTTATTGACGTTTTTTCAGCAATGCCAATAGCTCCGGCTATCGAAATACAACTAATTTACTTCACGGAAATATTGAGTATTTCCGATGCCATATCTGCACCACCGATTCCTCTTAATTGCCGGATTAGTTCGTTTATCGAATCCACTTTTTGAATGGGGGTCAGGTCAGCCACTTTGAAATTCTCTGGCATTGAGAACCCAATCTCGTTAGGTGTTGCAATGCAGGCAAACCGTTCTACTGATTCAGATTTGTCCATCGTTATCCTGAAAGGTGCTTTTCCAGGTATTTCGATGGTTTGTCCCGCATTAATGAAAGGGTTGGATTGTGAACGGTTGGGGAATATACGCGCCACATGCCCTACAGTATCTTGATAATAACAATAAACATAGGCTTGTCGATTGGTTGTCAGGTGAATTGAAACAGAGTCACCTTTTTGATAGGGCGGATCGCGGTCGCTACGCAGAGATATTCCGATAGGTCCAGCGGACGCAGTTACATAACCTGTTCTTCGTTCCTCCGATTTGTCGCCTTTAACCAAATTGGCATTCAGTAGCTGGTTATACAGATCAAAATCGATTCGACCGGTGGCGATTAAACCATTCGCCGCTTGGTACTTGCCAATAGCGTCGCGCAAGGCATCGTCCATTCTGCCATTAGATGTTCCTGAAAAAAGCCCTGACTGACTCAAGGCAGTTTGTACTTTGCTGGTACGTTCCTCATCGTTCATGCCGTCAAACCAATCACGTGCCTGAGACAGCGCGCCAGGATTGCTTGCTTCAATATCCAGGCACTGCCAATAAGGAACCATCAGCAGCTTACCCATGGTTTCTATCGCTCCCAGTTCAACAAGCGTACGCACTGCCTGATGAGGTCCTTGGGCGCGGTCTACATTGAAGTTGAAATTAACGCCAAATCCCAGGAAGCTGCCACCAGCATCGGCGCTTTTTTGTGAACGTGAAACGATAATTTGATTAGTCGAAGTATAAGAAGGTAGAACCTCTCGGGTTTTTATCAAGACGACATTCATGTCCACCGAGATTACCGCAGATGTTGCCGCCGTCGACGCGCCAATTGAACCGGAATAATTCGGACTGACACTAGGAATTGGTTGTCCAGGCGCGGGCATAATCGGTGCTGATATCGGAGATGTATAGTTAAGACCACCAGATGCGGAGGATCCTATGACTCCTTGATCTATGCCAGAGATGGCACCACGGAGATTATAGTCCGGGAGATCTTCCATTCCCGCAGTCTCGCTAGCGCGTCCGGTACGCACTTCATTCTGAGCGGTATCAAAATCAAGAAATTTAATCGCGTGGCTGCGCGTGGACATCTTGGATAATGAACTGATTAGCATATCTCTAGTATTACTCAAAACCTTACCCGTGGCATCCTGAATGCCCACGCTGGTAACCGTAACAGGGTGAGTTCTTCCATGTTTAATGAATAAATTATCCATGCACTGGAGAGACGTAGTAAAACTCGTAACATTACGCACAGGAGCCTTGTCGGGTTGAACCGCGATAGGCGCATCTTCCGGGGGAGGACCGGGGGTTGCACAACTCGCCAGCACTATCGCACTAACAGTGGACAGCATGAATGGCCAATAATTTTTGACATGTTTCATGAATCAATCTCTCTGAAGGTCCGAGTGTTAAATTATTTACAGTTACCATTATTAACGTTAATGACATCGCCAGTTACGATGGTAGTCACTTCACGTGGCGCGCTCCTCCCGTTGGTACGCACATTTCCAATGCTAACTGAACCACAATTCGCAGAATGTGCGGCACCGGTCGCTGGACCATTCGACATTGACTGCATTTCCGCCTTAAACCGAGCCACCTTAGCGCCTGATTTCGCGTCTAAGCCAGGCATGTTTTGGTTAATTCCCTCGGCGAATATTCCGTTCGCGTAGCACCATAATCCAAAAATACTGATAATTAATGTGATGATACGGTGAGTTTTCATGATTGCCTCGCAAATCATCAATGAATTAAAGGAAGCTAAATTTTTAATAAAGCACTAAAAAATAAAAATACCACGGGGACGGAAAAGTATTCCGCCCCCGTGAAATGTTCTTCAAAAATATAAAATCAAATAATTCTTATAATTTATTTCGAGCAGGTGGTGTCGCCAATATTACCAACCTGCTGCAAAATGTATTGCTGCTGAACACAACTATTTATTACAAGTTGTGTCGCCAATATTACCAATTTCACTGCAAGCTTTAGTATTGCTGCCAGATGCAGTGGTATTAACGCTTTTTGCCGATGCGTTGATGGTAGTGTTTCCCTGGATTTGAGTACCGCCACTAATACCACCAATCTTGGCAGTAGCGACACTACCGCTGCCTGATGCAGTCGTGTTTACGTCTTCGGCATCTGCATTGATAGTGGTATTGCCCTGAATCTGAACACCACCCGCCTGGCCTTGAATACTTTCGGCACTCACTATTGATGTCATGCCTAACATAGCAATGGTCACGATAGTTACTAATGCTTTCATACATATCTCCGAAGAATCCCGCCCTATGAGGGCGGGGAGGAAAGGATACAGTTTTTCACCGTTTGTTAAAAATGCCGGTCTTTCCCAGCGGTCAGCCTTGTAATGGTTTAGGAACAGAAACCTTTCGGCTTCGCTCCAATCGCCAATATTGCAAGCAGCTTGAATTCTTGTGAACTAATACGATAGTTTATTTAAGATACTATCCTGGAGAAAAAATAATTTTTATCCCTAGATAAAATCAAGTTATATTATTTAATATAACTATTTTGAGCAGGTAGTATCACCAATATTACCAACCTCGCTGCAAGCCTTGCTATTCGTGGCAGAGGAGGTAGTATTAATATTTTTCGCAGAAGCGTTAATAGTAGTATTCCCTTGAATTTGGGTACCGCCACTAATACCGCCAATCTTGGCGGTAGCTACACTGCCGCTGCCAGATGCAGTCGTGTTTACGTTTTCAGCATCTGCATTGATATTAGTATTACCCTGAATCTGAACACCACCGTTAGTACCACCAACGGTGCCAGGAGCACCATTGATACTCTCAGCTCCCGCGATTGAGACCAAGCCAAACATGGCCGCAGCTGCCACAGTTACGAATATTTTCATCAGTATCTCCAAAAAATATCGCCCATCAGGGCGGGAAGGAAAGGATACGGTTTTTGCAACCGTCGATAACAATGCCGGTCTTTCCCGGCGGTCAGACCTTACGCGGCCCAAGTGACGCCACAACTTGCGGTGTGACTCATATCACCAATATTACAACGCAAATTCGGCTCTGACGAACCTTGCGACAAACCATTTCGTGCGTACTTACGCGTGTCTGCATCCGCCGCTTTCAGTGCTCAGGGTTGCCTGTCTGCCAACAGGCAGGAGGAAAAACCCCAAGATGAGCCTTTTACTTCGTTGCAACGTAGCCACAATGTTGTAGGCTTAAGTTGATCACTTCCAGGCCTGTAGACATTCTCTACAAGCCCCAGATTTTAGCCCGGGGTGATTAACTCCAGACGTAACTACGAACAATTTATTCTTGACGTTGGAGTTTATACATATTGCATTTTCGTAAAAATAATGTCAATAAAAAATTATGGTAATAATGGTGATATGGAGTGTGATTTTTTCCCTGGAGTACCAAACAAAAAACTGATCTCTCGCTAAATGCCAAGATTTGGTATCTAGGATATAATCCTTTATATTAATCTGGTTGTTAGGAGGCACTCGTTGAATGCAGATGCTGTTGAGCATCACGCCACTCCAGACGAGATGGAACTTTTATCTAGTACGAGTAAAAAAGGATCATATCGGAAGTTGAGAATGCTCTAGAGTCAGATTTTTTGAACTTTTCAATGTGTCACCTCTTACGTTTATTTTGATTTGATTCCCATAAGCGCGTCAGATTTTGCGCCTCGCTAATTTGATTAGGCGTCATGCGTGCCGCCACCATTTGCCGATTCAAAAATCCCTGTCCATTTCCATGGCTAGCGGCAAGATCGAACCACATATAGGCGCGCACATCACTCTGCGGTACCCCATGACCTTCGTAGTACATCACTCCAAGATTGCGTTGAGCCTCGTCATTGTTCTGTTTAGCTGCCTTGAAAAACCATTCAATCGCCTTGGAATAATTTTGCGGAATACCATAACCTTCGTAATACATAACGCCAAGATTATACTGGGCAAGAGAATCACCCTGGTCAGCCAGTGGACTCCATAATCGAAAGGCAGTTACGTAATTTTCTTGTTGAAAGGCATTCATCCCATATTCAAACGAGGTTGTCGCTAGACTTACCGGTACAATGAAAAAAACTATGATAAAAAAAATAATATTTTGTAAGTATTTGCTCATGTTTAATTTTTACCTCTTAGGTGTGGTATAAACACCATACACCCCAATTTGCAAAATCTTGCCTTCGATATCACGCCTGAATGACACTGAAAGTTCACGCGCTGCTTGCTTGCCGTCAAGAGACACGAGATCTTGGTGCAATTCATGGAGCGGTTCGTTACTGGAAATGGCAATGAAATGGTCGCCACCAAAAGGGGGTTGTACAGTTAAATCGAGCTGATATTCACGTCCTGTCGGTATTTCCAAGGGATCATGATATTGGCCATTGGTGAGTGGATAAAGAAAATTGACGGTACCATCACTGCCAAGATTAAACAGTGTGAAATAAGCATGACTCTGGCCAGAAATATTCAAGACCACTTTATCGCCATTCTGGTGAAGCTGGTCATTTGGTTGGAGCGTAATATTCAATGGATCACGAAGCGCGTATTGGCCTATTTCCTCGACTAATCTCCACTTATCAACTATTTTTTGAACTGCTTCGATATCGCTTAATCCGTTGGAAGAGGACGCCGAAGCCATCTCAACAGGAGATGTGCCAGCAGCGGGGGGAGATCCTCGACCAAAACCGCGCGCCGAAGGTGGCGGTGGTATCGTCACCGCCCGCTCATTGGCATAGGCGACGATATCGCCTAATTTATTGAGAATATGACCACGGCGAACATCCCAGGTTAACACCGCAGTCCCAGGATTCTTTGAGAAAACTACTCCTTTAAGTCTGGCCATGTAATTGGCAACGGGGACTTTATCCGAGTTAATAATTTGTATTGCAATATCCTGTGACTCAACGGGTAAAATAGAGCTGGATGGGGTGTGAGCATTAATCGGAACCGCAAGCAAGATTTCACTGCCACGCATCAAGGAAGGATGTTGTTGACCCTCCATCATGGTCAGTACTGTATTATGGACGTAGGTTTCTAATTCATCGGCGGTGATGACGCCATTACGATTCATATCTGCGGCACCCTTGAGGCCGCGCGCTAGGGAAGCACTCAAGGCCCCATGAGGTTTGCCATCGATTTCTATCTCGGGGGCCAGCTCATTGTCCTGAACGGCGCCAAAATATAGGAGTTCTTTTTGGTCTCCAAAATTTATATAAGCGGCAGACGGATCAATAGGATCGAGGTGATCATCCTTGATAGGAGGAACCTTGACAGCGCGGACCTTAAATTTGCGTACCCTAGTATCCACTCCTCGGGTCATGGTCCCTGAATGGCAGGCATCCATTACCATCACTACCGATATATTGGCGTCAGCGGCTTGTTTCACCATCAACGCGATCTCGTTATCGACAAGACGCTCGGCATTGTAAGGTGTGCGTGAATCGAATCTAGGAAACAGTAAGTTCTGATCCTTGCCGGTTTTTTCTGATCCTTTGACATGCTCAGGCTCTTCGCCCCCGTGGCCGGCATAAGTAAAAAAGACAGTGTCACCAGAACTGGATCGTTTTAACATGCCATTCCATTCATCCATGACTGATTTTTTTGTGACTTGTTCATCAAGCAGTGTAGTTAAGTCCTTGACTCCGGCGGTACGCAAGGCATCGGCAATGTCCCGCGCGTCATTTACTGCCCCATCCAGGGAACCGATAGTGTTGTATTTATCAATACCAATGATTAAAGCGTGTGAGTCTGCCATCACTAATGGTGCAGATGTAAAAGATCCGATCAATAGAAAAATGATAATAATAAGGTTGATTCGAGATATATTATAAAGATTCATGGTGGCGTGAATTACCATAAAGAGTTAAAAGACGGAGATACGGACATTGACAATCCTACGAATAAATTCGTGGAATTTTGAGGACGCCATGGATTTCAGCATGAGTGATGTTTTCATCCTTTATTAAAAAGCTCAACCGAAATAGTGGTTGATATCAAGCAACATGAGCTAGTTCAGTTACTCTATTATGCTCCGCAATTGAACTGGCTTTGTAGATACTTAGCCGCCGACGATGGTTGCGCATCGAGCCTTGAAGTCAGGGTATCCATGGCTTTTTAAACACGTACAAAGTTTTATGTTCAGGACTTCCCCGGATAACCGCATACCTTTCCTTATTTAAGAAGCACCTAAATTTTAACACGAAAGCAACATATGTTAAAAATCAAAGAATGATTTGTACGTGATTTGTCCCACAGTTAAAACCGCTAAATTTTATAATTATAGGAGTTACGCAGTTGAATTTGTAACTCTTAAAAAGATTAAGTTTTTCTGTCATTCTGCGCGGAGGGCGCGTTAGTGCCAGTAGTCGCAGAATCTCTTATAGTAAATAGATTCTGCGACTACGCTTCGCTGCGCGCAGAGTGAAGTAAGTTATTTTTCACTGCGTAATTTCTAAATTAAATAAAAAATTTAATTATATGGTTCTTGATGGTTAAAGAGGACAATATGATGGTAACATGTTCTCTTGGAATGCTGTCAAGATATTAATCTGTGCATTGGTTAGGTGACATTCTAAATATTGAAGACTCAAGCTACAGCTTATCTCACAATTTTTCAGGTGTCGCCTTACTTATGCTCAGATTAATATAAAAATGTGAATTTTTTGCATTGCGAGAAGCATCATGGACACGTTACGATGATGTTTATGGTGTTACATCACGAGTTAATGATGCAGCATCATTGTCCCGGCTGGGCGCGGGATTACCATGCTCTAGCATGGCATTAGGAAAAATACTCATGCCATGTAAACAATTTATTCACTTAATTTAGGCTAATTTTGGAGGTATCTCATGAATTCTTTATCACGCACTTTATTATTATTATCACTATCCCTTGGATTATTATTTCCAATAGCACGAGCTGAAGATAATGAAGGCACTACATTATTTCAGGATACTCCTAATTCATCCGAGGTATTGGAGGCATTGGGAGAGAAGCCCGTGATTAAGTATCGTGGTGTGAAAACACGATCCATCGTGATTTTTGATAATTCTGCAATTTCTCCTCAATCTTCTGAACCTGCTATTGTAAATGCACCAGAGATCATGGTGAAAAAAAATGTAAGCAATACAGCTAGCGTTAAAAAAATAAAAAAAGTAGCTTTTCCTTTAACTTTTGAAAAAGGATTATTTGCGCTTACTCCTGAATCCACGAAATATGTGGATTCCATCGCTTCTGCTCTCAAGCAGAAGCCCAGTATAACCCTACATATTAGCGGACATACTGATACTGTTGGTGGCAATAAGGTTAATATACCCTTATCAGCCAAACGAGCCGAAGCAGTCAAAAGATACTTAGTTGATAAAGGAATTGATCCGACGCGCATGACAGTTTCGGGAGAAGGATCACGCCGCTTGCTGCTAAAAGATCGTCCCACTGCACCGGAAAATCGGAGAGTAGAATTTTCAATAATGCAATAATAGCTTAATAAAAATAAGCCGCCACTGACAAAGAAAATCTTTCGTGATTGAATCTAGCGTTAGTGGCGGCGTAGTGTTGTTATCACGTCAAAAAACAGTATATATACGGTAAGCATTGACTGACAGCTTCCCATGCGCCAAATCCAGATTACCATCGTTAATCGTCTAGGACTTCACGCACGCGCTTCTGCAAAGTTTGTTACCCTGGCTGCCGGTTTTCAATCCGATATTACTCTTGCGCGCAAGACACAACAAGTTAACGGAAAAAGTATCATGGGCGTGATGATGCTGGCGGCTGGTAAAGGTACTCAATTGGAATTAACCGCCAATGGACGTGATGAGGACATAGCTGTGGAAAAGCTTGTCGCCCTGGTTCAAGACCGATTCGGCGAAGCTGAATAAAATATATAAAATAGTGGAATTAAAAACGCACGAGAGCAAACGGCGATGAGTGTTCTGTTGATGGGAATCGGCGTGGTGCGAGGGATTGCCATCGGCAAGGCCCATTTGTTTCTCCGCGATGTTCCTGAGATTGTCGAATACAACCTGCCGAAAGATCTTCTCGAGCAGGAAGTACGGCGTTTCGATCTCGCCCTTGAACAGGCACGGATTCATCTTCGTGCTATTCGTGATCATTTGCCGGCGACCACCCCAGCTGACGTTACCGCTTTCATTGATATCCATTTGCTGATGCTGGAGGATTCCACGCTCTCCAAGGTTCCAATTGATCTAATCCGTGACCGCCAATGCAACGCTGAATGGGCGTTGAAGCAACAACGCGATACCATGGTTCGGATCTTTGAATCTATGGATGACCCATATCTGCGTATGCGCAAGGATGATGTAGATCAAGTAGTTAATTTAGTGCAAGGGTTGCTTATGGGAAGATCCTTGGGATGGGAAGGTGGCTGGGCAAATCGTTTGCGGGGTCGAGTAGTGGTGGCAGACGATCTTTCTCCGGCTGACGTTGTTCAGTTCTATCACGAGGGCGCGACGGCTTTTATCACCGAGCGCGGAGGGCCAACTTCGCATACCGCCATTTTGGCGCGCAGTCTCGACCTACCAGCGGTGCTAGGATTACGTCGGGCACGACAGTTCATTCTGGAGGGAGAAACCGTCATTCTGGATGGCCGTCGTGGGGTGGTCGTTGTCGATCCAGATCCACTTTCACTCCAGCATTATCAGCAACGTCGTCAAGAAGAACGATTACGGGTCGCCGATCTGATTCGGTTACGTAAAATCGCTGCGTGTACTCTGGATGGACGACGGGTGAGCCTCCTCGCTAACATTGAACTGCCTGAGGATATCGACGAACTGGCTGAAGTCGGAGCAGAGGGAGTAGGCTTATACCGAACCGAATTTCTTTATATGAATCGTTCCGAGCCTCCCAACGAAGAAGAACAATTCGCCGTCTATCGCGGACTGGTTCAGGTAATGAATGGCAGTCCAGTGACCATCCGCACCATAGATTTAGGAGCCGACAAACCTTTCGCTGGTTCCGAAATAGGACGAATGGCCCCCAATCCCGCCTTGGGTTTGCGGGGTATTCGTTTGTGCCTGAAGGTTCCAAGTCTATTTATTCCGCAACTGCGAGCCATCTTGCGAGTTTCAGCCTACGGCCCGGTAAGAATGGCTTTTCCCATGATTACCCAAAGTGCCGAGGTTATACAGGTCATTCATCTGCTACAGCGGATTCAGCGTGACTTACGCCAGGAAGGGTTTGCTTTTGACGAAAAAATGCTATTAGGAGGCATCGTCGAGGTTCCGGCCGCAGCTCTCACGGTACCGTCGCTAGCACGCCATTTGGACTTTCTATCTTTGGGCACCAACGATTTAATTCAATACACTTTAGCTGTTGATCGTATCAATGACCAAGTCAGTTATCTCCATGATCCCCTTCATCCTGCAGTTTTACGTCTAATTTATATTACTCTACGCTCCGGGGTAAAAGCAGGAATTCCAATCGGCATGTGCGGGGAAATGGCTGGCGATCTTCGTTATACTCGTCTTCTCATAGGGCTTGGGTTGCGAGAATTAAGTATGCACCCTTCTTCTTTGCCAGAAGTTAAGCAAGTCATCAACGCTAGTAATTACACCTACCTTGCGAAGCTGGCAAAAAGGATAGTTTGCGCTCGGAATAGTGAAGAAGTTGCCGCATTGATGGAACGTATCAACGAATAGTTGTGAAGCAATCATTATGGATGCTAATCGTTGATCGCGCTAATTTTGACGAAAAATAAAATACGCCGCCCCAGCAATACAAAATCCCGCCCATAAATAATCCCAAGTTACCTTTTGTTTCATGTATAATACCGCAAATGGAACGAAAATCGTTAGCGCGATGATCTCTTGCAGGATTTTAAGTTGACCTAAATTCATCACCTGGTAGCCAATGCGATTTGCTGGGACTTGTAAAAGATATTCAAAAAGTGCGACCCCCCAACTCAATAATGCTGCAATAATCCACGGCTTGGTTGAAAGATTTCGCAGATGACCATACCAGGCGAATGTCATGAAGATATTACTGAAGGAGAGCAGGATAATCGTGATTAAGTAAGCATACATAATAGGTATTTTTTGAAGTTTTCCGATAATCGCGGTGAGAATCCAATTTACGCCAAGGTTCTGGCTACAGCCCATACTTCAATCCATTGCGCGCCAGCTTGGCGCAAAACGCGGGCAAGTTCATTCACGGTATAACCCGTGGTTACCACATCATCCAAAATCGCTACCCGGCGTTCTGCTATCTCGCCTGTTTTGACCGCGAAGGCTCCATGCACATTTTTTTCCCGTGTTGTGGCATTAAGACCAGATTGAGCGGCGGTAGCCCGCACTCGTTGACACAATTCAAACGCAATGGGCAATCTCAGGCGTCGCGCAACCGGACGGGCCAGCTCCAAGGCTTGATTATAGCCTCGCATTCTGAGCCGGGTTTGATGGAGAGGAACAGGCAGAATTAATTCAGGCCAAGAATCCTTGCGGGATGCCAAGTAATTTGCCAGCAGTTCGCCCAATAGACGCGCGTAAGCAAGGCGACCTTGAAATTTTAGTCCAATGATTAGGCGATCCAGTGGCGGTTCATAACTAAATGGAGCAAACATTTGGTCATACGGCGGTGGCGAGCGCTGACAGCGACCGCATGGAGTGATGCTGGATATAAATGAAGAAGATAGTGGTAATCCACAACAGTGACAGACTGATTTAGTCCAAGGTAAATCTGTTTGGCAACCAGAACATGGATTGAATTCTTGATTGCTATCACCACACAGGACGCAAACTGGAGGAAATAAAATTTTATCAATTAAATTGTTGTAGAGCCTACGCATTGGTGGCTACCATAAAATCCACATACTCAAAATATACGAACGATATAATTATTGACACATGGATGATGGATGCTCGATTCCCAAACTATCCCAAATTGTGTCTATTCGTTTCTTAACTTCTGCGCTCATGCCAATCGTACGTCCCCATATCCTCGTCGTTTCTCCCTTCCATTTGTGCGTCGCATCAAAACCAATTTTGGCACCTAAACCAGAAACCGGCGAAGCAAAGTCCAAATAATCAATCGGGGTATTTTCGATAATGACGGTATCACGGGCTGGATCCATGCGCGTGGTCATGGCCCAAATTACGTCATTCCAATCGCGGATATTGATGTCATCGTCGGTAACCACCACGAATTTGGTGTACATGAATTGACGTAGGAAAGACCATATTCCGAGCATGATACGTTTGGCATGACCAGGATACTGCTTGCGGAGGGCGATACACGCCCAACGGTAAGAACATCCCTCGGGAGGTAAATAAAAATCTATGATTTCCGGAAATTGGCGTTGAAGCAAGGGAATAAACACCTCATTGAGAGCTACTCCGAGAATGGCTGGTTCATCGGGAGGGCGGCCAGTATAGGTACTGTGATAGATGGGATGGTCACGGTGAGTGATACGGTCGATAGTCAAAACCGGAAAAGTTTCTATTTCGTTATAGTAGCCGGTGTGATCACCAAAAGGGCCTTCGGGAGCAGTATCTCGAGGAGCAATGTGGCCTTCTAAAACAAACTCGGCTTCCGCTGGTACCTGGAGATCATTCGTTTGACAAGTGACTACTTCGCTACGAGCACCACGGAGCAACCCAGCAAAGGCGTACTCAGAGAGGGTATCAGGAATTGGCGTAACCGCCGCGAGCAGAATGGCGGGATCAGCGCCTAATATTACCGTGACTGGAAACGGCGTATTGGGGTGAGCCAGTGTCCACTCTTGAAAATCCAAGGCACCCCCACGATGTGACAGCCAACGCATGATTACCCGATTAGGCCCAATTACTTGCTGGCGATAGATACCCAAATTTTGGCGCGACTTATGGGGTCCACGGGTAACTACCAGACCCCAAGTAATAAGTGGGCCAGCATCCTCTGGCCAGCAGGTTTGCACCGGTAACCGCGCGAGATCTACCTCCACACCGTGCCAAACATGCTCCTGACAAGGGCCGTGACGCAATACTCGCGGATTCATGTTCAACACTTGCTTGAAAACTGGAATCTTATCCAGGGCATCACGAAACCCTTTAGGAGGTTCTGGCTCTTTGAGAAAAGCCAACAATCTGCCGACCTGCCGCAAAGCATCCACTGATTCCTGACCCATCCCCAACGCAACTCGTTTAGGCGTACCAAACAGGTTACAAAGTACCGGAACTGAGTGGCCGACTGGATTTTCGAAAAGTAACGCGGGTCCACCAGAGCGTAATGTACGATCACAAATTTCAGTCATTTCTAGGTGCGGATCAACTGGGATGATCACTCGTTTGAGTTCTCCAACGCATTCCAGTTTACCGATAAAATCACGCAGGTCTTTGTAATTCAATTCATAGATCCTCGGCGTGGAAACCCATCGATCACAGAATCGCGGGATAGAACCTAGCATTCATGCTGAAGAGGAATAAGCATCTGCTTCTAAAAATTAGTGCAAAGCATCAACGATGACGCCTTTTGTCCAATTTGCTAATCGTCGATTTATATTTTTACCAAAATTTTTACCACTAGGAGTTACGCAGTTAAATTTGTAACTCTATACAGAGTTGAGTTTTTTCTGTCATTTTGCGCGTAGTCGCAGAACGCAGAATTTATGTAGATAAATTCTACGACTCCGCTTCGCTGCGCGCAGAATGACTTACTATTTTTCAACTGCGTAACTCTTAACAGTGTTGAAAATTTTCTTGGATTATTATTCTGTATTCGATTGATTTTTAAGAGATTCTTTCAATACTTTTTTATATTTTTTTAGCCCATATAAACGACATGAAAAAGTATGTACAATCGCTAATAAATCCTCAATCATTTCTTGTTGAGGTGACAATGATTCTTGATTGATGATAATAATCTCACATCCATGTTGTGATGCAATATATTCGAAAAGTTCAAATCCAAAACGCATAAGTCGATCTTTATGCGCAATTAACAATTTAGCAATTTCGCCACGCAAAATACGATCTAATATATTCAAAAAATATTTACGCTTAAAATTCATTCCCCCACCAATTTCTCGTATCCATTCATCCACCGGAATTCCAGCACCTCGACAATACATTTCCATAGCTTCTAGTTGAGATTCAAGATCACTCTTTTGATTTGCGCTCGACACTCGGCAATAAACAATTATTAATCGCTTTACTTGTATTCCGTTGAACACGAGGTGTACATCTGTTTCATCAAAATATCGCTGCCCCGACGTCAGGCGTTTCGTTTGAAGCTTACCCTCTCGTTCCCATCTTCGTATCGTAGATGAAGATCGGCCGATCCGTTTAGCAAATTCGTTGATCCGATATTTTTTGCTCATAATGAGTAAGTATAGACATTTGTAGATAAATATCAAGCATCAGTTATCAGCTCCTTATAGAGACCGATAAAATTTCTATCGCTATCTGACGTATTTGACCCTTTGTCTCAACTCCACCATCTTGATTGAGTCCGTGGCTTAATGGCGAAGGTATTGTTAAAAATCTGTTTATTTTTTTAATACCAGAGTATACTAAACAGACTGTGGTGTTCCCATGGTGCTTTAATGAAATACCAAATTGCCTCAAGCAATTAATTTCATTGATAAAACATAATAGTTTGGTGAAATTTGCCCATCATTTATTTAAAGATCCGGGCTTAGTGAAAGTAAAGAAACACACGAGGTTGTTATGCCAGTCGGTACTGTAAAGTGGTTCAACGAATCCAAAGGGTTCGGTTTTATCTCTCCTCATGATGGTGGCGCGGATGTATTTGTCCATTTTTCCGCCATCAAGGGATCAGGGTTCCGTACCCTAGCAGAGGGTCAGACAGTGAAGTTCGATGTCGAGAAGGGGCCAAAAGGCCTTCAGGCGCGTAATGTAGAAGCAGCCTGATACTCGGACCTTCTCACGCCTATCTATTTACGATGGGCGTGGATTAAGAAGCCAGCACCGTCTGGCGAAAAACCCCGCCTTCATGGCGGGGTTTTTTTGGTTACAAAAATATGGCGAGAGAGCTAAAAACAGCCTTTGGTTTTAACTGTGGAATGGGTAGGTGCAAACATGGTATGGGTAACGTAACTGCTTCCTAAAATGAGCACATAAGTGTTTATGTACTCAAATTAAGGATAATTC
>CAUYTW010000328.1 GCA_963575715.1 Gammaproteobacteria bacterium
AAACGATGTTCCGTTGAAGAACTTTTTATTACCATTTTATAGTTCTTTAGCTATATTTGGTTGCTGAGGTGAAGGCGCGAGGCGGACGCGCTTATAAATGGGTAAGCCCGGGATGTCGCGGGGTGCCGGATCGCCTAGTGATGTTACCTGGGGGGTGGTTTGGCGTCGAGGTGAAAACGTCCACCGGCCTACTGTCCTCCATGCAATTACGATTACGCAGAGAGCTTACCGATCTAAGCTTCCTGGTGGCAGTGGTGAACTGCCGCGAGGCGGTGGACGACCTGCTAAATGTACCGCGTGAATAATCACGGCTGACGCTCGGCGTGGCGCGAAGCGGAATTACCGGTGAAGGGGTATGTCGCAGGAGTCCACAATCTGCGCCATACATTTGCCGAGCGACTTGCGGAAACCGACGCACCGTTGGATCTTATAAAGCGTGTGTTGGGGCACGACGGTGGTGGGGTGACTAGCCGATACACTGGCCCGAGTATTCGGCGAATGCTGGCAGCGGTAGAGCGGGTTACTCGTGAAAACGTGACTGTGCCGAGGGCGGTTGTTACACAAATCGTTACACAAGGAAAAAAAGAGGGGTTGGTTAATTCCATGTAACTCCATGATTTTATTGGTCGGGGTGAGAGGATTTGAACCTCCGACCACTGCCTCCCGAAAGCAGTGCTCTACCAGGCTGAGCTACACCCCGAAATTACAATCAATATTGGCGATTAACGGAAAACTCGACAAGACCTTCCAAAGCATCACGATAGTTACTCGATGGCAGGTTCCGAAGGGCGGATAATGCTTTTTCCGCCTCCTTGCGAGCACGGGCGACAGTGTAGGCGATTGCACCACTCGCTTCAATGGCCTCAATAACCTGATTAAGGTTTTCGCGTCCGCCCGTCAAAATTGCTTCCCGCACCACTGCCACCTGCTCGGGAGTACCATGCAACAGGCTATGAATCAGCGGAAGAGTAGGCTTTCCTTCTTCCAGGTCATCACCTACGTTTTTTCCCATCTCAGCAGCAGACGCGCTGTAATCAAGGACATCATCAATGAGCTGGAAAGCAGTCCCAAGATGCATTCCGTAAGATGCAGCCGCTTGCTCGTCAACATGACCACCACCTGCAAGTATCGCCCCCAGCTCGGCGGCGGCCTCAAATAATTTTGCGGTTTTACAACGAATTACTTCAAAGTAGTGTGCTTCGCTGGTTTCTGGATCATTGCAGTGAATAAGCTGCATTACCTCACCTTCAGCAATGATGTTAGTAGCGTTGGCGAGGATTTCCATGACCCGTGGATTGCCAACCTGAACCATCATTTGAAACGAACGTGAATACAAAAAATCACCAACCAGGACGCTGGCTTCGTTACCCCAAAGGTTATTGGCAGTTTTGCGACCACGACGCAGTTCTGAGCCATCCACTACGTCATCATGGAGTAGAGTGGCCGTATGGATAAATTCTACAACCGCAGCTAGATCAATATGGTACGCTCCCGTATAGCCGAAAGCATGCGCAGAAAGCAATACCAGCATCGGACGAAGACGTTTACCACCGCCGGCAATAATATAATTGCCGAGTTCGTTGACCAACACCACATCGGATCGCAGCCGCTCACGAATCAAGGCGTTGACCCGACACATATCTTCCGCCACCAGAGTATGAATCTTTTCGATGGTGAGCGTGAAACGAGCGGCACTAAGGGGAAGAATGCTTGACATGGGAGCGTATAAACAATGACAAAACGCGCTATTTTACAGAAAACGGCGAGAAAAACTATGATTTTAAGCTATGAAAAAGTAAGCGGGCGGTTTTCTAGCGCAGGATCATAGCAACAGATGGTGATGGCATTAAATGTCTTAAAATTTTTTCGCTCTTTATATTGTAAATTGCAAAATCTATCAACAAAAAATAAATTATCAAATGATCCGAATGTCAACATCCCTTTCTTCAATCATTTTGTTGGCTTTTTCTTGCGTGATGATTTCAGCCATGGCTTCCTGCCCCACCACGCTTTCCCTTGACACATTTCTTTGCAAGGCAAACGAAGAATATTACAACTTGCAACTCATCGGCGAGGTGGAAATCTTAACCGGCGCTCCCGCACCGGATACCGAAGGTTTTGGCGAGGAAGCCAAGAAACGTATCAAGCCCTTTCTCGCCAAAGCAAAAAGTACGGTTTTTTTTAATACCCGTGCGGGCGAAGCGCTGAATGATTTCTATGTTTATTGGATTACCATTATTAATGATTCGCATCCACGCACCTATGAGGATTTATCAGTATACCAGCAGCGTGGCGCTGAACGGTATGCAAAATTGCAGGAAAAAGCGAATCAATTGAGAATTTCCCTTGAATGATGGTTAGTCGTTGATAGCGCAAAATAGCCGACAATAGATTATGGTGCGTTTTTTGGCGTAATAAGAATATTTCCGCTCATGCCCGCAATGAGTTCTGGAAAATAACCATCAATCACTGCGGTCGCTTTAATTGATTGAGTCACCGGATCCACCTTGGCTCCTAAACGCAATAATTTTACCGGATAGGTCTTGGTTGTATCATCAATTTGTACTTTGAATGAATATCCAGGCTTAAGCCAGGCAAGCCATCGAGATGGCACCATGATTTCTAATTCTAGGGAACTGTCATCCAGTATATCCATCAAGGGCTGTCCCGCTTGAATGAATTGTTTTTCTCTAGCTTTTTGCTCAGCGACACGCCCAGTAAAAGGTGCCGCGATGGTACATTTTTCAATCATTGCTTGAAGATAGACGACATCAGCCTGAGCTTTGCGCACCTCAGCTTCACTATTTTTTAATTCCACCTGCCCAACTGCATTCATTTGATTGAGACGATGATTTCCTTCCGAAGTATTCCGTGCAAGTTGCAACTGGGTACGCGCCTTGTTTAATTGCGCGACCTGCAAGGCGCAATCAAATTTTACTAGGAGTTGACCGGCTTTGAAGTGTTCTCCTTCCTTGACCGTGATCTGATTGATTTTCGCGCCTAATTCCGAAGATAAAGTAGTATAGCGCCTGGGCGTAAGTTGCGCGCGCATCTCTCGCTGTTCCAATGAAAAACCAGGTTCAGGCGGATCGGGAATTTCCACCCCCAACCCGACGGAAATTTTTCCCATCAGAAAAATAATCATAAGCATCGAAACACTAACTAATCGATGCTGTTTACGCCATGCAGTATGAAACATAAGTTTATCCAAAAACTAAAAAAGCAGAGGCGATTTTATCAGAATGCGACTACTTGTCGCCCCATAGATTCCATAATTTTATTTAGGTACCAGGCTGAATGCTAGTAGGCTGAACGTTAGGCTGACTTCTTTTTTTTCTAATCTTCCTCTCTTTTTGTTTTATCGTCACTTGAGAACCATTTTTATTTTCTTTTACTGTCGCTGGAAGATTACTAGTTGTTAATGCAGGCACTACAGCGCTTTGAAAACTAGAAGAAGCCTCTGATTTTATCGTTGGAGAAACTATCCGGGTTTCATCTTCTTCTAGGAATTGCTTAATAACGCTTGCCATCTCTGGGAGATCAATTTTATTTAAATCATCAAAATGTGGTTCCACTCCCATACTAGCTTTTACTTTGCTAATCGCTTCCTGTACCTTGGCCATGGCATGATATTTTCTGACCGCGCTTAAAATCGAGGTAACATGAGCAGCAATGCGGTCCAGTTTACTGGCCATCTGAGATTGTTCCTGACTCAGCGCAAATTGAGATAAACGATTGTCCACATCGGCGATATCAATGGCGCGCAGATATTGGCGCAGGGCATCGCTATACTGAAAACGAGCTAAATGAACCTGGGTAAGTACTGACATCCTCATCGCCATGCGACGATTTTCTTCGAGTTTGACGCCAAATTCAGCTACATTCATGTGGGTCGGCGCAGAAAGCAGATTAAGAAGATTGAAACCAATTTGCACACCAGCATTTGTCCATTCCTGATTGATTAGATAACTATCATTGTCATAACGATACGAATAATCAAACGAGAGATTCGGCAAGAGTTTTGTCATTACTTTACGCGTTTCAAGAGTGGCAATCCGTGCGTTGTAAAACTGTTCGCGTATATCGGCATTATTCGCCATGGCGATCTCTTCCATGCGTTCCACCGGGATATCCAGCTCCTTGGGTTGAGCAGCGTCAGGCTCGACAATAGTAATCTGAGTTCCCGGAGATATTCCAATTAAGCTCGCCAAATCAATGCGCGCGCTGGCGAGTTCCCGTGAGACGCTTTCCAAGAGGCGCAGATTTTCCAGTAGATTGCGTTGATAACGTAATGCCTCGCCGGGAGACTTAATCCGTTCATTCTCGATACGTCGAGAATTAACTAAGGCAGTTTCTGCTTCATTAATGGTTTTGTTTACCTGTGCCTCTAACTTTTCGGTGGCAACGGTACGCCAGAACGCAGTGCGAACATTTTGGATCAGGTTATGCATGGCCTTGCGCCGACGTTCGTTAGCGATTAACACGCGATCGGAATTTTGGCGCGCAGTATAATAACTAATACCAAAATCAAGCAGATTCCAGGTCAATCCGAGGTTACCGGTGAAATGTTGTTTTTCGCTGGAGATTGAAGGATTGGCGAGTGATGGCGCTCCAGTAATGGAGTCGGTAGAATTACGAATATTGTCATTGTCTCGCCATTCATATCCAGCAGTGGTCATTAACTTTGGAAGTAGATCAAATTTACCCGTTTCGAGCTGCCCGGTTGCGAACGCCTGTTCCATTAATTTGGTGCGATGCTCTAAATTATATTTAAGTGCCCGAGCAATGGCCTCTTCCAGGGTCAAAGGCGTCGTCACGGCTGGTATCGCAGCACGCACTTTTTCGAGATCAGATTGCGCAAGGACAGTTAATTCATTTTGAGTAACAGCAATCGGTTCAATGGCGCAACCAGATAACATCACGCCAATTCCAACAGTTAACGTAAAACTCCTACGAAAAACATAAACAGGAATAGTGCTATTTATCTTCATTATTAATCCTCATTTCGCTTTTAAGCGTAGGCATAACCATCGTTATTGATTAGAAAAAACCGCTGCCCGATTAAAACTGTGGTTCCTACAACGTCTATTGGCTTACGCTAATTCTACGGCTTGCGCCGGTAACTATTTCGATGACGCGGTCGGGTTTCCCTGTCCGTCCTATTTAATCATCGAACTACAGGGCTTGGAACTGGTGAAGCATCACAAGGTGTGTTCTGTAACGTTTACATTTAATGATCTAGCAATGGATTGCGCACTTCATTTTTTAAGCAGGGACTCAACAGTATTCTTATTTATCTTGCGTTGCAGCGCGACCCAATGGTTCCTGGAAATGAAATATTAGCATATCCGAACAATGCCAGCCCGCAGCAGATCACCAAAATTTTTGTTATCAGATGCAATCATAAACCGTCCAATTATCGCCGTTTTCGTTGATTTCCAATTATCCCAAGAGTTTCCAAGCTGTGTTTAGCTGCTGTTGAATGGTGACCATGGCAATGACACAGGGCGACAGCCAACGCGTCGGCGGCATCTGGTCCAGGGGCGGTGGGTAACTCCAGAAGTAACCGCACCATATATTGAACTTGTTCTTTGGACGCATTCCCCCGGCCTACCACTACCTGTTTAACGTGGGTTGGCATGTATTCCGAGACGACCAGCCCCGTCGTCATTGCTGCGCATAGGGCGGCTCCTCTCGCTTGACCAAGTTTAAGCGCCGAGTCGGCATTGCGGTACATGAATACCTGTTCCACCGCTAATTCGGTGGGACCGTAAACATGCACCACTTCAACTACGCCTTCAAAAATAGTCTTCAAGCGCGTGGCGAAATCGATTGCCTTGGCCTGAATGTTCCCGCTGGCCACGTAGATCCCCTTGCCTTTTACCACGTCGATTACCCCAAAACCAGTCAATCGGGAACCGGGGTCCAGACCAAGAATACGTCCCACAGAATCAACTCCGAAGCAAGTGGTGATATAAGCTGATTAATTCTTTTGCCATGCGTTCCTGAGTCAGATGTGCGACAGTTGCTCGCGCCGCCGAACTTTCCGCTGTGGAAAAATCAAGGGACTTTGTCATCAATAGGGCAAGCGTGGTGTCATCCAGGGCATCACAGACAAAGCCGTTATGTCCGGGTCGTACTAGCTCGGCAGCTCCGCTTTTAGTGCTGGTAATCACCGGCAGACCACAGGCAAAAGCCTCAAGGGCGGCGTTGGGAAAAGGGTCGTAGAGCGTTGGCAGGACAAACACGTCCGCCGCGCCGTAGCAAGGCTTCACATCCTCTTGGCCGCCCAAAAAATGGATCCTGTGCAAAAGTTGAAGCCGCGCCGCCAGCGCTTGAAACGCCGCGCTTCGTTTATCCCGACCTACTATCAGCAAGTGAGCGTCACGAGTGAGCCGAGCCAAGGCGTAGAGTAGGGACGCGAGTCCTTTGCGCTCGAAACCCGAACCAACGAAAACGAACACCGGCACATCCAAGGAAATGCCTAACCGCTGTCGAAGGGCGACGCGATGCAAACGCCGCAAATTGGGATGAAAAATTTTTGTATCGACACCGCTGTGAATCACGACGAGTTTATCTTCCGGCAATCCGAACCATTCCTGAATCTCCGCTTTCACCATTTGTGAGTTACAAATGACAACGCGGAGTTGCGGACTTGCAAATAGACGTTTTTCCGCCGCTAACAGGTAGTGATGGTGGGGATTGAGCGCGATCCCGAGTCTTCCCGACAATCCAAGGATACGGCGGCGCTGGCGCAACCATTCCCGATGGACTCCATCGCCTGCCCGGTAAATATCACACGCGACGATCCGTTCATGAGATTGAACCAAATCAAACTTTTCTTTTTGCAAAATAGAATGGACACAATGGGCAAAACTACAATCACGCCACAGGCCGCCTAAATAAAATGGGTTGCAGATAATGGCACGTCTTTGGTCAGCGGGAGGCCAACGCCGGGTGATAATGCTGATCGAAGCACCCTGCTTTTCCAAGGCCGCCATTGCCCCTGCAACAAAGCGTTCAGCACCCCCGAAGGCAGTGTAGCGTTGGCGAATCAGTGCAATTCTAGGAGGTGACAACGTTGCCTGTGTCCTTGCAATATTTAGGAGTTATGCAGTCGAACTTTAATGATTTGATTTTACTAGAAAATCACTAAATAATCATCTTTTGCAACCGATTGAAAATGTTTAACCTATAATTTTCAACTGGGTAACTTCTAGCACTATTGATTTTAGAGTCCGTCAAAAAATCTATGAATCAGGCAGAATGCAAGCTGTTACAGAAAATGGCGAAAGAGCCGCTGGGTTTAGCCGTAGGATGAACCGCTTCAAATAGTTGTTTGATTTTTCGTCATGTGCTGCATTCATGTTAAAATTTTGGCGTTCTTTAACAAGTTGAGGTATGCAATTGCCTGGGGAAGTCCCGGGCGTAAAACATTGTGCGTGCTTATAAAGCCAGCGACCGTCAACCACCCCACGGCTAAAGCCAGGGGCTTGTGAAGTCAGATTCACAGGCCCGGTTGACCAGCCTCAGCCCGGGAAATCGGGCTACGTTGCAACAAAGTAAAGGACTCACCCCGGGGCGCTTCCTCAACTCCGGGCACTGAAAGCGGCGGATGCAGACAAACTCGGGGGTAGGACGAAACGGTCTGCTGCAAGGTTCCGGAAATGGAACCGAAGCTGTGTTGCAACATTGGCGAGGGGAGCCACACCGCAAGGTGTGCGTCACCAGGCGCGTAAGCGCTGACAGCCGGGAAAGACCGGCTCCTAATTCTGAAAACCGCCCGTTTTCCTCCCTGCCCGGCTAAAGACGGGGGCTTCTCGCCGGCATTTGGTGACACTGGCCAAAGTTGCTTGATATAGCTTCTTTCGATTTTTGTCCGGTTCTCGGCTTAACGCATTCAAAACCGGAAATTTACACAAGGCAGCGATTCATCCTTCAGCAACGCTTTGCGATTACTGAATTTTCTCGCTAAAGATTTGTAAATTATCTGTTTTATTCCCCAACTCTAAATTAGGTGAAAACCGCATGGACAGTTCTGATATGAACCCTGGTGAACGCCGTGCCATAATGGCACTGGCAAGTATTTTTTCCCTGCGCATGCTTGGCCTGTTCATGATTCTTCCCGTTTTCGCCCTCTATGCCAATAAATTGACCGGAGTTACCCCAACCCTGGTGGGTGTAGCGATTGGAGCTTACGGGCTTACCCAGGCGATACTGCAAATTCCTTTCGGGATGCTGTCGGATCGTTGGGGACGCAAACGGATTATTGCCCTTGGCTTGCTGATTTTCGCTGCTGGAAGTGTTATGGCGGCGCTTTCCACTTCGATTTGGGGAGTCATCTGGGGCCGCGCCTTGCAGGGAGCGGGAGCGATTTCCGGGCCGGTCATGGCCTTGGCGGCGGATCTTACCCGGGAGACGCAACGCACTAAAGCCATGGCCATCATTGGCATGAGTATCGGAGTCTCCTTCGCGGTAGCCATCGTTGCTGCTCCGACCATGGACCACTGGATCGGAGTATCCGGGATTTTCTGGCTCATTGGCGGGTTGGCGATAGCGGGAATTGCCGTGCTCCGATTTTCCGTTCCGACCCCCGACGCTAGTGAAGAGCACCGCGATGTCGCAGCAGTACCCGATCAAATCAAAAAAGTCTATCGCAATTTGGCATTACGTCGCCTCGATTTCGGCATTCTGTCGCTACATGCCATTCTTACCGCCAATTGGGTAGTGATGCCGCTTATTCTCGCTGATTATTTGCCTCCCCAGCATCATTGGTGGGTTTATCTCCCCGTATTAATATTCTCGGGAGCGGCAATGGTCCCGTTTATTCTCATGGTGGATCAGCCAGGTCGCCTGAAGCCGATTTTTTTAGGCGCGATAATTCTTCTGGGGAGTGCGGAAGCGTTGTTTATTCCCGGCCACGTTAATATTTGGGCGATGGGAGGGATACTGTTTGTATTCTTCACGGCCCTTAATCTTTTAGAAGCCATACTCCCGTCTCTGATGTCTAAACTGGCGCCTCCCGAAGCCAAGGGCACTGCGATGGGGATTTACAGTACATCCCAGTTTTTGGGTGCATTCATTGGCGGCAGCCTGGGGGGATGGATACATGGGTATTTCGGCATCTCTGGCGTATTTATGATGGGAACCACATTCGCTGTTTTATGGGGACTGATAACTATTGGGCTTCAAGATCTACGTTCGATTAAAGATACAATTACGCGGTCTAACTAAGTAATGACGTTCGCTTTTTATTAACTTCACAAGAGAGAAAACAAATGGCACGAGGGGTAAACAAGGTAATCTTGATCGGTAATTTGGGCCGGGATCCGGATATACGCTATAGTCCCAACGGTACAGCATGGGGCAACATCAATGTGGCAACCACCGAAAGGCGCAAGGATAGCCAGAGTGGGGAATGGCAGGATCATACCGAATGGCATCGCGTGGTCTTGCTGGGGCGCATGGCTGAGATCGCGAAGGAATACTTGCGCAAAGGCTCGAAGATCTATATCGAAGGCCGTTTGCAAACTCGTAAATATACAGATAAAAAGGATAATATCGATCGTTACCAAACGGAAATCGTGGTGAATGAAATGGAAATGCTTGACAGTAAGAGCGGTGGCGTGGGAGCGTCTCCTCATGAAGACTATGCTCAAGGAAGTGCATCACGGGAACCACAGGGAATCCGTTCTTCGGTGATGTCACCGCCCCGTCCGCAATCGGCACCCGAAGTCGGTCACGAAACGAGTTACGACGACGATGTTCCTTTTTGAGTGTTACGGGTAACCTATTCAACCTAATTGGATTTTTTCCATTCCAGTCATTTGGAGCACCCATGGACCGTCATTCTCCCTTTTTCTGGTCCTCTGCTTCCCGTACCGACACGGGGAAGCTGCGCAAGCACAATGAGGATAATTATCTGGAGTTATCAAAACGAGGTCTATGGGTGGTAGCCGATGGCATGGGTGGTCATCAGGCCGGGGAAATAGCCAGCGCCACCATCGTCAAGACCCTTGAGGATATGCCACCTCCCGTCAGCTTACGTAGCTTTGTCGATGAGGTGGAAGATCGGCTTCTGGTATGCAACTCTGCGTTGCGTGAACTTGCCGCCTCCCGTGGCCCCAATCAGATTATTGGTTCCACGGTGGTGGTGCTAATTACCTATGGAAAACTCGCCATCTACTTGTGGGCCGGCGATTGTCGCTTATATCGCTATCGTCGGGGCGAGCTGGACCAGCTTACCCAAGATCATACCCAGGTGGAAGAAATGGTCAGGATGGGGCTGTTGGAGCGGGAAGCAGTTCGTGGACATCCTAATTCCAATGTCGTTACCCGCGCGGTAGGCGCGATGAACACCTTGTGCATGGACCTTGATGTTGAGCTTGTCGAGGCGGGTGATCGTTTTCTACTGTGTAGCGACGGGCTAGACAAGGAACTTGAGGATACTGAAATCCGCGATATTCTTGCCGATGGCGGAGATACCCAGGTAGTTGACACACTCGTTGGCCTTGCACTCTCCCGCCGGGGTCGGGATAACATCACCGTGGTAACCGCAACGGCGCACTGTGTGGCCAATTAATTAATTTGCCGGATGTCACCAGCGCTGGAATTTTTTAAGCTGCGTTGGCGGCGAATCAGCGGTGGTTCGGGAATTTGGCTGACATTAGTACTCGTTAGTACACGGAGGAATTCGCATTTGTTGACTACAAGGCTGACTAGAATTTACTGTTAATCAGCACTCTGGCTATTCGCACATTCAAGAAATATTCGGGCCTGACATGTTTCACAAATAGTCTTGTCAAGCCGAGCAATAATGGATGGAATTGCCTCACCCTTTGACTCAAATATATTTTTTCCCCCGATTGATTTGAGTATTCCGTATTCATCAAATTGTTCATAAACTGTATCTTTAAGGCGAATGAAGTACATACATCCTCCCTCTTGACGACGCCTTTCTGCCTCTTCCTGTAGGAAATGAGCACCTTCCTTGTCCACGAAATTGATGCTGCTTCCAATGATGGCGATGTGTTTTTGGTTTGGAAAATCGCTGTCCTGTACGCTTAAAATTTCTCTGATATAGGAGGTGGCACCAAAATAAATGGAACCATCGATACGCACCAGGCGTAACTGCGGACATTGCACGCCACGATCCATATCGGTGAATTTGCGATGCTTGCTGTTTGGATTGGGGACGCGCATCCTCACTTGCGGATGTGAGGTCCGTGATAAATAAAGCCCCAGGGATAGCATAACTCCCAGGATAATTGCCTCCTCCAGGGAAAGAAATAGCGTAGCGGAAAAAGTTAAAACCAGAATGAACGCTTCATGATGATTATTTTTCAACGTAGAAATAATTTCATCGAAATCGATCAGCCCCCACGCTACCATGAATAGAATGCCGGCCATGGCTGCGTTTGGTAAATAAGCCCCTAGAGGTGCTATCAATAAAACCAGGATAAGCAGAAAAAAACCGGCAAGCATAGCAGCCATTGGCGTTTTGGCACCTGCGGAGTAGTTGACGCCACTGCGATTGAAAGAACCGGTCGCCACGTAACTGGAAAAAAACGCGCCGATCAGATTGGACATGCCTTGACCAATAAATTCTTGATTACCATCAACATGTTGTCCAGATCGAGCACTTAATGCACGTGCGATGGAAACAGCCTCGGTTAAGGCCAACAGGGTGACGGCCAGGACGCCGGAAGCAATCTCCTGAATAGAATCCAGACTCAGATGGGGCACGGACAATGGCGGCAAACTGGAAGGTAGCGCGCCTACGACAGGAATGGAAATTCCGACGCTGAATTGTAGGGCCACGGCGACAGCGGAGCCGCCCAACATCGCTATAATCATGTAAGGCTGCTTAGGAAACCATGCTTTCACCGCGATACCCAACAACAAAGTAAATAGCGAAACGCCAAGGATAGCTATATCGACCTGGCTAAAATCATTGAACAATATTTCCCAGGTTTGCGTAAACGAAGCACCTCGGGGAATAGGTAATCCAAAAAAATTTTTGACCTGTTTCGTGGCAATGAGAATGGCAGCACCGGCAGTAAAACCAGTCACCACCGAATGAGAAATAAAATTCACCAGTGTGCCCAATCGCGCCAGTCCCATGATAATTTGAATGACACCGACGAGAAAGGTCAGGGTCAAGGCTAGGCTGACATATTGGGCAGATCCTGGTTCGGCATGTGCCGCTAGCACTGAATAAAGAACAATGGAAGCCGCTGTGGTGGGACCGGATACTAAATGCCAGGATGATCCAAAAAACGCCGCTACCATGGCCGGCACCATGCCGGCATAAAGTCCATATTGGGGTGGCATTCCAGCAATTGCAGCAAAGGCCACACCCTGAGGTAAAGCCACCACCGCCCCTGTCAGGCCGGCTAACAGATCGGCTTTGATGGTATTTCGATTCACCAAATGAATCCAGCGCGAAAAAGGGAACAGCCGGGAATAATTCAAAAAAATTCGATTTGTGGGGTCGGAGGGAGCAATAGAAATATGGATATTTTTTGCTTCAAACTTCATAAAACCTCGGCGTTGATCAAAGGATGGAAGAGAAAAAAATCTGTCTTTAGGGGCTGTTAACACTAATTGAACATATCTAGAATTATTAATTTGCGCGTTGGTTAAGGGAGAAGGTACTTAACGATAATTGCATAGATTGATTTTAATATCAATATTTTTGCCAATTTTGCTCCTGGGAACACCATAGGTTCGAGATAGTGCAACAAGCTGACCGATAGCGCGCTGATAAAAATTGGGTACGGAATTCGCTGATCGCATTTTAATTAATCAGCGTCTACGTCAAACGGTTACAACTTGGCGATTCTTCATGGCCACCAACTCGCCAGATTGGCGAAGGTATTGAACTAAAGTTAACGAAAAATATCAGATTTATGAATATTCTCCACACTGAGGCCTCACGCGGCTGGGGCGGCCAGGAAATCCGCATTCTTGAGGAAGCGCGTGGACTCATCCACCGTGGCCATCAGATCAGCCTTGTTTGTCCGGCGGAAGCCCGTATCTTCGCGGAAGCGCCAGCGTATGGCGTGCCTACCCATCCGCTGCCCATCGATCATAAAAATTTAAATGGTTTTTTTGCCCTGCGGCATTGGTTGAAAATGAATCCTGTAGATGTGGTCAACACCCATAGTTCCACCGATTCCTGGCTGGCGGCGTTGGCCAGTGTCAGTATGGCCGATCCGCCGCCCATCATCCGTACCCGGCATCTCTCCACCCCTGTGCATACCAATTCACCGACGTTTTGGCTCTATCAGCGCGCCTGTCAGCATGTAGTGGTTACTGGCACCGCGTTGAAGGAGCAATTAATCCGGGTTAATGGTTTTGATCCAGCCACCCTGTCCTCAGTGCCGACCGGTATCGACCTTGAACGCTTTCAGCCTCGGGAGCGACTCGCCACCCGCGCGGAACTAGGATTGCGGGCCGATATCTCATACATCGGTATCGTCGCCACGCTCCGCGATTGGAAAGGTCACACCGTATTATTCGACGCGCTACATCGGCTTGATGGGGAATTCGCAAGCTCACGTCTGTTAGTGGTGGGAGACGGACCGTATCGGGATCGTCTTGACACGAAACTCGCTGCATTCGATCTAGCAAATCGGGTGGATTTCGTCGGTCACCGTTACGATCCAGAGCGCTGGCTGGCCGCGATGGACTTGTTTGTTCTCCCTTCCTGGGGCGATGAGGGAGTATCTCAGGCGTTAATGCAGGCGATGGCTACCGGCTTGCCGGTCATTACAACCACGGTAGGCAGCCTCACCGAGGTAGTAAAAAATGGCGAAACCGGCCTGTTGATCCCTCCCAGGAATACCGAGGCGCTCGCGGAAGCCATCGCCTGCTTGTTGCGCGATCCATCACTTGCAGCCCGATTGGGTGCCGCTGCCCGTGAGTTCGCTAGTCGTCATTGTGGACGCGAGCAAATGCTGGATCGCATGGAAACAATTTTTTCCCGCTTCGCGCGGCATCGAGGCAGATAATCATGTGCGGCATTGGTGGATTCTTCCTGCGTAAACCTGCGTCAATCTCGGCCTGGGAACAGATGTTCGCCGAGCTTGCAGCGCGCGGGCCGGATGCGCGGCATCTGGTCGGATGGAACGGCAACTGGCACCGTGACGACCAAACGCCCGCGCGCGCTTTACTCCATACTCGTTTGTCAATTCGCGATCTCCGGCCAGTTGCGGATCAACCCATGGCCAACGCGGCAGGTGATGTTTGGATCTGCTTCAATGGCGAGGTATACGGCATCGACAATGACCTCGGAAAACTGCGAAACCAGGGTTATCGATTCCTCACGACCTCTGATACCGAATTCATCCTCAACGCTTATCTGGAATGGGGCCTGGAAGGACTTATCTCACGGTTGCGCGGCATGTTCGCCGTGGCGATTCTCGATTTGCGGGTACGCCGTTTATATCTGCTGCGTGACCGCATGGGTCTGAAACCGCTGGTTTATAGTCATGACCCAGACTCCGGCGCCTTGATATTCGCCTCTCTGGTGCGCGCCGTGCTGCCGCTATTGGACGAACGACGGCGCGAACTATCAACCACAGGGATTGATGCCTATCTTGCGCATCGTTACATTCCAAGCCCCGGTACGCTATACCGGCATATCAAGCGCCTAGAGAACGGCCATTTCTTGATGTATAACATAGAAAGTGGCGTGCTGGAAAAACGACGATATTGGTACCCACGGACCTTTGGAAAGGACTGCGGCGCGACCCTGGACGAGGCCATTCGTCTACGCATGGTTTCTGACCGACCGTTGGGAATTTTTCTGAGCGGTGGAATGGATTCAAGCGTCGTCGCCGCGCGCTTGTGTGCGATTCAAGAGGAGCGACCACGCGCCTTTACCGCTGCTTTTCCCGGTACCCCCTGGGATGAAAGCGACGCGGCTGCCGCGATGGCGGCGCGGCTTGGTTTGCCCTTCACCGCAATCCCGATCACAATCAACCTGGCGGATGACTTCGCCCGCCTGGTGCATGACCTGGATGAACCCTTCGCCGATCCGAGCGCCATTCCTACTTGGTACTTGTCGCGTGCAGCGGCGCGCGAGGTGGCCGTGGTATTCAGTGGCGATGGGGGCGACGAGCTGTTCGCAGGCTATAAACGTTATGCTCGGCACCTGCGCAGCGTCTATGTTCCGCGTGCGACCTGGTTGCCCTTGCTGGCGCATTGGTCATCTAGGGGTTGGCGTAAATCCCTGTTGGAACTGTCTATGACCTGGGACGATGCCTATGCGTTGCGTTTTTCTGGACTGACTCCTAATCAGCGCGCCTGGTTGCAGCCGGATTTTTCGGGCACCATTCACTACTGGCGGCTTGTGGACCATTCTACGGATTCTCCTCTGAAACGAATCCTGGCGTGCGATTTCGATAACTACCTGCCGGAATACATCCTGCGCAAGGCGGATCTCTGCACCATGGCCCACGGTCTGGAGATGCGTTGTCCCCTGCTGGATCACAAGTTATACGAAAGCGTGGAGGCTCTGCCCGACGCACAGCGATTCACCCTTCCCGCCAAAGAATTTCTCGCTCGCCACGCGCCGGAAACACGGCCTATTCTGGAACGTCCGAAACGGGGTTTTAATCCGCCGCTCGATCAATTGCTGCGCCGCGATCTACGGGATCGTTTCAACGGCTTAGGGCGTAGTCTTGAAAATCTCACCAACGGACAATTACACGCCGGGCGTTGTGATGAATTGACGGGGCGTTACCTGGCGGGCGTGCGCCACTTGGCCGAGCAGATGTTGCAATTAATAATTTTGGACGAATCCTTGCGGCAACTACGATCCTGATCCACAAAAAAATGGCTCATGTTTTGTTGAAAACATGAGCCATTAAATTTAGGAGTTACATCGTTAAAAAATTCAAGTTGCTACCTAACGTGAACTCGACGTAAGGAGTCGAGTTCACGTTAAATACACCTCCTGAAAATCGTATTACTCGAACCAAATGGTTTATCCATGAACA
>CAUYTW010000329.1 GCA_963575715.1 Gammaproteobacteria bacterium
TGTATAAAAATACCGAAATGGAACGTTAACTCATCCTATAGATTGGGGCACTACCGCCGATCCGTAACCGCACTACCTGTACCGTGGTCACCAGTCCCGAGGGCCGACAAGTTATCGTGGTGTGTGCCTGAGAACTTTGAAATGAGGAAAAATAGATATGCTCGGAACTTCATTCTCACCTTGGCCAAATTATAGTCAGGAGGAAGCTGATGCGGTATCTCGTATATTGCTGTCAAATAAAGTGAGTTATTGGACAGGACAAGAGTGTCGAAAATTCGAGAAAGAATTCGCTGCATGGTCTGATACGGAATTTGCAATTGCCTTGGCTAATGGCACCATGGCGTTAGATCTTGCCTTAAAAGCATTACATATTGGTCCAGGAGATGAAGTAATAGTAACCTCGCGTACTTTCATGGCGTCGGTGTCTTGCATTGTCATGGTGGGGGCGATACCAGTATTTGCGGATGTGGATCGAGATTCACAAAATATTACCGCTGATACGATTCATGCTGTGTTATCGCCAAGAACTCGAGCGGTTGTTTGTGTTCATTTAATTGGCTGGTCTTGTGACATGGATCCAATTATGTCGCTGGCGAAAGAGCACGATTTATATGTAATCGAGGACTGCGCTCAGGCCCATGGTGCACGTTATAAGAATAAATCGGTGGGTTCTATTGGTCACGTAGGAGCATGGTCATTCTGTCAGGATAAAATTATGACCACTGGTGGCGAGGGCGGCATGGTGACCACCAATAATCGTGAATTATGGTCTCGAATGTGGTCGTACAAAGACCACGGTAAGAGTTGGGAAGCGATATACGAACGTAAGCATCCTCCAGGTTTTGGTTTTCGCTGGCTACACGAGACCTTTGGCACAAATTATCGCATGACGGAAATTCAGGGGGCGATTGGCCGTATTCAATTGAAACGAATGCCGAAGTGGCACGAACAACGCATCACCAATGCGCGTCGTATATGGAATGTGGCGAGTAGCCTACCTGGCTTGCGTGTGCCGATTATTCCACAGGATATCGAACACGCTGCGTATAAATGTTATGTATTCGTCGAACCGTCTGTTTTACGTGATGGATGGTCACGGGACCACGTTATGGATGAAATTAATGCAGCGGGCGTGCCGTGCTATTCTGGTTCGTGCCCGGAAGTTTATTTAGAAAAAGCATTCGATAATACCCCTTGGCGGCCAGATGAACGTTTGCCGATTTCCAGAGAATTGGGTGAATCGAGTCTAATGTTTCTTGTGCATCCTACCCTAATTGAAGAAGAAATTGATAAAACCTGCAAGGTGTTAACGGAGGTAATGCGGAAAGCGGCTTCGTAAAGGTTGGATTTTATGATTGATCTTTTTTCCGCAATATAAGTAGGAGTTACGCAGTTGAAAAATAGGAAGTCATTCTGCGTGCAGCGAAGCGGAGTCGCAGAATCCATCTACTATAGATTCTGCGACTCCGGTCGCTAACGCGACCTCCGCGCAGAATGACAGAAAAAACTCAATCCTGTATAGAATTACAAATTCAATTTCGTAACTCCTAATAAGGACAAATATGAAATTCTTGCCAATATTTCTATTTGATAAAAAATTTTCTCAATAGAAAAAATACTGTGGAAACGATTATTGGGTATATCAAGGAATATTCTTACATTTTTCGGTTTCAAAACTCTCTCTAAAGAATTCGTAACTCTGGTTAGTTACAATGACAGAGAAATACCCAATTTTTCAGCAATCGCTTCTAATGAAACGCGTGCCTCAATGAGTTTGAAGCGATCAATTTGTTCCATTATTTGCTCGACCTCATGATGAAACCCTGCCCGCAAGAGGTCAGGCTTTATTGCATCGAAAGCGGAGACCGAACCCGCACTGAAGCGAGTCAAATGCGCGGTCAATTCGACCATGGCGATCTTCAGTTTTTCTTTGTCTGGAATCTCGGCAATCTCGTGATCCTGATTTTGTTCCACGGCGATTGCAGCTTCGTCGGCTATCGGTTGCAGATCGGCGATGGAGACTAAAATTTCCCGCAAGGCTGTCTCAAATGCATCCATCAAGGTAGGCCAGTCGCTTTCCTGACCCTGCCTGATGGCCAATTCTAGGGCCTGTGCTGTTTCATGGACAAAGCGCGCGCCAATATTACCTGCTATCCCTTTGACCTGATGAACTATCTGTCTGCCGCGCTCCGAATCACCGTGAGCAAGTGCTTTGCGCGCATCCTTAGCCACGGTCGCATAATCCCGTCTGAAGTCGAGGAACAATTTCACGAGTAATGCTTGATTGCCCATGACTCGATGCAAGGCAGATTTCAAGTCAATGGCTGGAATTTCCCTCAATGCCATGATTTCCTCTGTTGACGTCAGTGGCCTCCGTCGCACAAATTGTCGCTCGACCAACGTGCGATCATTCGGTTTAAGGTAGGTCATTAATAATGAAAACAATCTTTCTGGATCAATTGGTTTGCCGATATGATCATTCATGCCGACCGCCAGCGACCTTTGCTGATCGCTGGCCATTGCATGGGCGGTCATGGCAATGATGGGAAGTCGCGTGAAACGGGGATCGCGACGAATGGTCCGCGTCGCTTCATAGCCATCCATGACTGGCATCTGGATATCCATCAGCACAGCGTCATAATGATGCTCTGCAACCATTCGCACTGCCTCGACCCCGTTATTAGCCACATCGACAAAAATCCCCACCCATTCCAACAATTCTTGGACCACCTGCTGATTGATGGGCATGTCCTCGACTACCAGGAGATGAGCGCCACCGATGCGTTCAATAATTTCGCTGTAATCAGTATCGTCGCGCCTGCCGTGATAATGTCTAGCCTCCTGCTGTCCAAACAGTTCCATGATGGTGTCAAAAAGGTGAGAGAGGTTTATCGGCTTGCTAAGGAAAGCTGAGATGCCCACCTGATTGACCAGCGAGGCTAAGGCTTCTTCTCGACCATAAGCGGTCATGAGAATCATTTTGGGCAATAGGCCATCATTTCCATATCGTGCAGCAATTTTTCCAATTTCCCTTGCAGTTTCAATACCATCCATTTTAGGCATCCGATAATCCAGGCATACCAGTGGATAGGGCGCGCCCTCTGCCATAGCATGTTCCATTGCCATCAATGCCTCTGCGCCGGAAGCAACCGATGTGGGCATAAAATGGAATCTCCGCAGCATGGAGTCCAAAATTTCTCGGGCAGTTTCATTATCATCCACGACTAATACGTTAAGCCCCCGCAATGATTCGGGCAGTAAGGCCGGTTTCCGATCCAAATCCGGGCATTGCTTGCAGAGAAGGGTAAAACGAAACACAGATCCCTTTCCCGGGCTGCTTTCTACCCGGATTTGGCCGCCCATTAATTCAACCAGACGTTTGCATATCGAGAGCCCGAGTCCGGTACCGCCATATTTGCGTGTTGTAGAACCGTCTGCCTGGACAAAAGGGCGAAACAATCCGTCCGTCTGTTCTTGCGACAAACCAATCCCACTATCCCGCACCGCAAATTCCAGTTCAACATAATCAATGAACGCCACGTCCTCATCGTTGACAACAGGGATGTGGGACTTACTTGCCCGCACATGAACTACTCCCCGCTCCGTAAATTTGAGGGCGTTGCCGATGATATTGATCAGGATTTGTTCCAGCCGCAACGCATCGCCAGATAATGCTACTGGGCAATCCCGGGTAATTTCCATCATCAATTCAATATCTTTTTCTGCGAACTGATTACGAAACAGATCAGATAAATGATCAAAAAGATTATCGAGGTAAAAGGGAACCTGTTCCAACACCAGTTTTCCCGATTCGATTTTTGAAAAATCCAGGATATCGTTGATGATGCGGAGCAATGAATGGGATGCGGAGCGTATTTTGCTCAAATAATCTCGAATCTTGGGCGGGAGATCCTGTTTGAGCGCCAAATCGTTCAACCCAATGATGGCATTCATGGGCGTGCGAATTTCATGACTCATGTTAGCGAGAAATTCACTTTTGGCGCGGTTGGCCAGTTCCGCAGCGCGCCACTGCTCTTCCTTGGCGTGCAAGGCAGCCTGTTGGGCTTGTTTGAATTCAGTAATGTCTTTAATGATGATGACGATGTCGGAAACGCCTTGATCTATGCCACGCATGATGGATCCCGAGATCAGGGCATGAACTCGCCGACCTTCATTGCCAATCAGCGTGGTTTCAAAACCGCTAGCTGCATCAGTTCGCATGAAATCCTGCAACCAGGTGTCCATGGCGAGCGATGATTCCATCGTCTGTTTCAGAAAAAAACGACCAATGGGTTGGCCAATCACCTCATTTTTATTAAATCCTAACAATTCATCTCGATTTATTTTTTTAATTATGCCCAATGGAGAAATGACAAGGAGCGTATCCGTCATCGAAGTGATGATACTCTCTACATACTCCTTGGTATTGATTAAATCGGCCAACAGATCATCCATAGCCCTTTTGACCAAATGAATTTCCAGGCTGGCCGAAGGATTCATCGCCGGTAGAGATGACCGAGGCAATTTTGGATTGAAGTCCCGCAATGCAACCGATAAATCAATCAATGGCTGGATTTGGCGAATCAACAATCGCAAAAAAAAGAAAAGTATTACCACACAAAAATATATCCATTGAAGCAAATTTTTTTTAGCGGAATCCAGAATTTTTTGAAGAAATGTATCACTATAATAAAGGCGCAATATGCCAATTGATTTAAAATTCGTTGGTGAAATCAACAGAGCTTTGGCCGTCAATCCTTGAAAATCAGTTTTGGGAGGTTTATCAATTATTTTTTTCCCATTGTCCTGCTCTACGACAATGCCTTCGAACATGCGTTGATCGGTAGTTGGATCTACGGCAATTAAAATTTCACCCACCAGGATATCCATTTCCATTTTGCGGACATACGCATCCTCAATTGTTAATGCGCTTGCTACGGCTTTTGCATGGAGCGGAATTAAAAGATCGAGTTTAGTCTGCTCGGATGATCTGAATTGTGGCACCATCACTGTGTGCCAAAAAAAAATCATGATGCAACCAAGGATGAGCGCCGCTCCAGACACGAAAAAAAAAATTCGTGTCACTAATCGAGCCGGAATCAAGTTGATGCGATTAATCATAGGTTTTTGCAATTTCCACGATCAAATCATTATACGGAATTCCGGATGATTTCAACGTCTTCAGGTTTAATGCCGGACGAATCTTACTGGAAACATGAATGCCCGTAAGTATGCCATTTTGCACGTCATCAGAAAAACTGGAAAAGGTAACCAGATGGCGTGTAATTCCAAACTGAATGATTTGCCGACGTTGTAGCGTTGATGGCGATTCAGCGAGAAAAATGCCTGCTATCGGTATTGATTGCCATTCTATAAAATCAAGCGTGTTGGTTGCTTCAAAACGAACCGGATATTCACCTATCCTGTCAGCAACTCGACTCAATCGATTGACCACTGTTTCGGCAAGAGTTACATTGTTATGATAGACAACTAACAATAAAAGTTTTCCATCCTGACCCAATTTTTCATTTAATCGCATATCTCCGCCAACCATGGTAGGGAAAAATTTCATCCCGACCCAGAGTTGGTCGGTCAATTCCTGGGTATCATTCGCTGCTTGGGCGAAAGTCAATAAAATGGAAACGATTAAAAACAATCGATTCATGTAAGAATTCCATATATTTATTCATCCATCACGGACGCCTGATTAAAAATCATACGTCACACTCATCCACCATTCTCGACCCGCTCGTGGATAATCTTCAGGATAGGTATTGGCGGGAGAAGAAAGACGCACATCACTATTAAAAAAATTGTTTGCCCCGAGCCTTAACGTTAAACCTTTTTGCCATAAATTGGAAATGCTGCCAGTAAGATTGACCGTATGATTGCTACCTAATTTATCTCGCGTGTCGCTTGCTTCACGATTACGATCACCTACGAATCCGTAGTGTAACGCCAATAAATAGTCGTTACCAGGCCGATAAATAAACTCTAAATTGCTTAACCAATTAGCTGAGTTAGCGATTTCTTTTTCGGTTATCAGATCCTTCGTCTTGACGTAGGAAAGATTAGCATTCATCTTGAATTTTGAAGTCAATTTTTTTTCTAATTCTAATTCAGTTCCACTCAAATTCGCGCCCGTGGTATTTATGTATACGTTATCGATAATCGAGATTAGATCTTTCATTTTTGATTGAAACAGAGTTACGCGGCCTACGGTATCTGCATCTCGATAGATATAGCCCGCTTCATAAGTACGAATAGTTTCCGGTTTGAGATTTGGATTACCTAACAGGGTCTGAGTGGAAAGATACATTTCAAGAAAAGTGGGAGAACGAAAGGCCGTACTGAACTGAGTCTTCAAAATGTGATGTTCGGCCAGTTGATAAGCCAATGCGAGGCGCGGGTTCAGGCTGTTTCCAACATCATTGTAGTGATCAACGCGCATGCCACTGGTAATAGTCAAACGGTCGGAATATTCAAATTGATCCTGGATTATGATCCCAATATTTTGTCTTGCAATATCGTCCTTGAATACGTTTTTATAGCGCCGCATTTTCGTCAATGGCGTGAACGGTGTTGTATTTAAATCAATGTTTAATTCCTGCCATGAATCTATGAGCTTGGTATAGGAATAATCCAAATTTAACGTCAAAATATGATGATGCCAGCCAATCCAGGAAAAATCTAAGACACCATACAGGCGTTGCTCCTTCACAAAATTATTGTTAAAAATGCCTGATCCGAAAATAGGCCGGATATTTATTGGAAATGGCGATACATACATTTTATCTACCATTGTTTGGCTTATCAGTTCTCCTAATTTCAGACTTGATTGGATGTTCGGGGAAATATGAAATTTTTGTTTAGCCTCTATCGAGTATTGCCTGGGAGTATCTATGTTGCTATCTGCAGGTGGAAAAAAATGATCAGTGACGCCAAAAATAAAATTATCTCGTCGTTGCAGGTATTGCGCCACCAAGGAAAAATTCTGGTAATCGAGATTAAAAATTGCGCTTTGATGCGATATCTTTTCATTCGTTAAACCAGGAGCGAACGATTCCGGCTGATGGGCAACTGCCAACGCATCTGGGCCACTTTCGATATTATCTCCATGAGTACGAAATCCAGCTAAGTTAAGACTCATGGTTAATGAATTTTCTGGATTTATATGAGAAAAAATTCCACCGCTCCGGTAAGTTTCAAAATGGCCATAATTGCCAAAGATGCGCTGACCTTCCTTGCGGGTAATTACGTTGATAACACCAGTATAGGCATTCTCACCATACATTACCGCGCCAGTCCCTCGGATGACTTCAATACGCTCTACAGCTTCAATGGGCATCAACATCACTGAATTGGACAAGCCAGTTGCGGTATCTGTAATCGAAATACCATTCAGAAGAATTTTTAACTTTCCTGAACCCGGCTTACCCACTCCTCGCACCACAAGATCATTATTTTCAAAAAGCGTAGTCGTAACTCCCGGTGCCATTGAAAGAGCATCCTTGACCGTATGGAAACCCTGCGCGTCCAGGTCATCGCCTTTAAGAACCGTTACGATGCCCGGTACCCAATCTGCGTTCATTTTGGTTTTGGTGGCGATTTCGGTAGTATCTTCCATCACCGCCATTAAATCATTGAAGACTGCTAATGCTTTCTTATTCTGCGTCGGTTTAACATCGCTGAATTTTTGTAGCTGTTCACCGCCTTCTTCATTGGCAAATGACGGAGTGCCACCGACAATGGACAAAATAGCCATAATAATTAAATTGCAGTTTTTCATTAATAATATTCTCGCATTAAAGATAATCGTAAAAATTTTTTACAAAATGAATGAGTCTGTATGCGAACCTGACGTCATCACGGTCGATAATAGTGGATACGCGGGTCTGTTCATCGGGAAATATCTGATGCAGGAACATGGCTACCTTGAGGGATAGCTGCTAAAATTTTGAGATATTGCTGTCCTGAATATCTGATAAATTTAGATTGCTGTTTTTAAAAAGGCAATAATTTTATCCGCTCCACAGCTTATTATCCTGAATTGAAGGCAAGGCCACTCTGGTGGCACCTGACCTGAATTTAAAGAATTGAACTAAACCAGATTGGACTTGAGGATTTTCAATGGCTTTTGGCATCGGACAAGCCTTGCGTCTTGTCACCATTCATCGTGTATTAGTACGCCATCGGCTTGACGAAATTATCTTCGCCACGCACACGCTGCGTCCTTTGCGGTTTTTCTGGTATCTCTTCCCATGGAATTGGTGGCTGCGGCCTCGCCCTCCCCGCGCGGTACGCCTGCGCCGCACCTTGGAAGATCTTGGTCCAATTTTTGTCAAGTTTGGTCAGATCCTTTCGACGCGAGCCGACCTGTTACCCAACGACATTGCTTTGGAACTAGCGTGCCTCCAAGACCGGGTTACGCCTTTTTCGGGAGTGGTGGCCAGGGAGCGCGTGGAACAGATTTTGGGCGCAACCGTGGAGCATTTATTCCAGGCATTCGATGAAACTCCCCTCGCTGCTGCCTCTGTGGCCCAAGTCCACGCGGCGCGTCTACACAATGGACGCGAAGTGGTGGTCAAGGTTCTGCGTCCCGATATCCGCCCGATTATTCGCCGTGACCTGAAACTACTTTACACCATAGCTAATCTTGCCCAACGCTATTGGGCCGATGCGAAACGCCTCCATCTTCATGATGTGGTCGCGGAATTGGAAAAAACTCTGTGGAATGAATTAGATTTAGTACGTGAAGCAGCAAATGGCTCCACTCTGCGGCGCAATTTCGAGGGATCCGAGATGCTTTATGTCCCCGCTGTGGAATGGGACTATACCCGCTCTGAAGTGTTGGTATTAGAGCGCGTTCGTGGTATTCCGGTGAACGATATCGCTGCGCTAACTCGCCACGGTGTCAATCTCAAATTACTCGCCGAGCGTGGCGTGGAAGTCTTTTTCACCCAAGTATTTCACCACAATTTTTTTCACGCCGATATGCACCCCGGCAACATTTTTGCTACTCCCGAGGCGCGTTATATCGCCGTGGATTTCGGAATCATGGGCAGTCTTTCCAGCTTGGATCAACGTTACCTGGCTGAAAATTTTTTGGCTTTTTTTCGTCGTGACTATCGGCGTGTGGCTGAAGTTCATATTGTTTCCGGCTGGGTTGCTTCCAACACACGCATCGACGAATTCGAAGGCGCTATTCGTGGAGTTTGCGAGCCGATTTTCCAACGGCCCTTTGGTGAGATTTCTTTTGGCCATCTTTTATTGCGTTTGTTCCAGGTCGCGCGGCATTTTCAAATGGAGGTCCAGCCACAACTTGTCCTATTACAAAAAACCTTGCTCAACATTGAAGGTATGGGGCGGCTGCTCTACCCACAGCTCGATTTATGGACTACTGCTAAGCCTTTCCTAGAACGTTGGGTGGGAGAGCGCCTGGGTGCTCGCGCCTTTCTCCGAGGCATGATCGCTAACGCGCCACTGTGGGGAGAGCAGCTTCCGGAATTACCTTTGCTGGCTATTGAATTCCTGCGTCAGGCCCGAAATAGTCAAATCAAGGTTCGTGCTACGTCCGAAAATGAACTTGTCGTGCTTGCACGTGAAGTTCGCCGCAATGGAGATCGCACCGTCCTCGCGGTCGCAGGAGCAGCATTGCTTATTGCCGCAGCGATTCTTCACGCTCTGGACAACACCAGCGGCAATTCAATGGACGGATTGCTATTTTTAGGGTTTAGGCTCAAACCTGCCCTACTGCTGGATGGTTTAGGAATGGTCATGTTTCTTGCAGCGTGGGCGTGGCGAGCAAAATAAAATATTTTCAGTTGGATAAATATTATTTTTTCAAGGCGTCCGGCAAGTGGGGCTGAATGGTTTGAAGAATAGCCTTGAAGACCTTAGGATTGCCGCCTACGATATTTCCGCTTACCCAAAAATTTTCTCCTCCCGTAAAATCGCCCACTAAACCGCCGGATTCCATAATTAGGAGGGCACCAGCGGCCATATCCCACTCCGCAAGACCCATTTCCCAAAATCCATCTAGGCGTCCCGCAGCCACATAAGCAAGATCCAATGCCGCTGAACCAGGACGCCGAATATCAGCTACCCGTGCGAACAAGGCGCGAAAGCAATTTAGATAATCATCCAGGTAGTGTTGGAGACGAAACGGAAAACCAGTGCCCAATAACGCGCCTTCGAGTCCCCGACACGATGAAACGCGAATTCGGCGATCATTGAGATGCGCGCCCTCACCACGGCTGGCAGTGAATAATTCTTGGTGTAGCGGATCGTAAACCACCGCCTGTTCTAATCGTCCCGCATGACGTAAGGCAATGGAAACTGAAAATTGGGGAAAACCGTGGAGAAAATTGGTTGTTCCATCCAAAGGGTCAATGACCCAAACCGATTCATTATTCCCGGACGCGCCGCTTTCTTCTCCCAAAATAGCGTGGCTAGGATAGGCGCGACGTAAAATACGAATAATTTCCCGCTCGGCACGACGATCAACATCGGTTACGAAATCATTGGTACCCTTGAGGTCAATTTGAAGATGATCAACCTGTTCCATGGATCGAATAATAATGTCGCCAGCAGCGCGTGCAGCGCGTATCGCTATAGTAAGAATGGAATTCATCAGTGTCTCCGAGAAATATCACCCTTTTAAGAGTAGGATGATTGACAAATCAACATGGAAATCCCGCGATCCCGCAAGATCGCTGTGAGAAAACACCGCATCTCGTAGATAAATAACCTAAGTTGCTACCTATTGTTCCATTTAATTTTTAGGAGAAAACCATGAACGAAGAAATCACCGTAATATATTGTGTATGCAAGGATTTACTTGACGCCATTGGACACCGGAACGATCCTCAGTGCAAGGTAACCGATGCGGAAGTTTGCATGCTCGCTATTGTTGCGGCAAGATTATTTGGTGGAAATTTTGAAAAAACAAGGATTTTCCTTCATGAACACGGCTATATGTCCAATACGATTAGCAAAAGTCGGATGAATAGGCGTATTCATCATTTGGCCCCTATTTTAATGGAGTTGTTTGAAATGCTGGCTCAGGTATGGAAAACTGAAAATAAAGATGGTGTATATCTAATTGATAGCTTTCCTATACCTGTGTGTCAAAATATTAGAATAACCCAAGTTGCTACCTATTATGGTGGATAACCAAATATCCCCTCTCCCTTTGGGAGAGGGGTTGGGGTGAGGGACTTTTGACTAATGTTGAGGAATTATCCCTCACCCCCGGCCCCTCTCCCAAAGGGAGAGGGGGGAGAAATGCAAATAGGTAGCAAATTGAGTTAATTAGGTTCTGTTGACGTATTATTAGAGATGAATGGCACTAATTTTGCATTAAAAATTTAGCGTCATTCTCACCCGAAGCATTGGTGTTACCACACCTCACCATTATAGGCGGGGAATACTAATTTTTATTATAAAAATTAAGTAGTTATCCTTATGGCGGATCGTCTTGAAATAAGCGACGAAGAATGGGGAGTGATCTACCCGATATTGGTAGCCAACAAGTACGTTCGAATCGGAACGGAAAAAAATGCCGTTCCTTTTTGGTGGCGGTGCTGTGGATTCTCCGGTCGGGAGCGCAGTGGCGTTTACTCCCTACCATTTATGGCCGGTGGAATTCCGTATTCAAACGGTTTTCCCGCTGGTGTGAATACGGGGTCTGGGAGGCGTTACATAAGGGATGCATCCATCTTCCTGATTTACAAACCGTATTCATTGATTCCACAATCAACCGTGCGCATCCCTGCGCGGCGGGATGCGGCAGGAAATAACGCCGAGGACGAAGCTTTGGGCCGGTCGCGGGGCGGATTCAGCACCAAGATTCATGCCATCACTGACGCATTGGGGAATCCGCTTGATTTCGTGCTGACCGGTGGGCAGGCCAGTGATGTCAAGCAGGCGGAGCCACTGCTTGCCCTGACCCCGGAGGGGACACAGGCTTTTTGCGGCGACAAAGGTTACGACAGTGACGCACTTGTCCAGGCCATCGAAGCACTGGAAATGGAAGCCGTCATCCCTCCATGCAGCAATCGCACCGAACCCCGCGAATGTAATTGGTTTATCTATACGGAGCGCCATTTGATTGAGTGCTTCTTCAATAAAATTAACCTAAGTTGCTACCTATTTTCCATTTAATTTTTAGGAGAAAACCATGAACGAAGAAATCACCGTAATATATTGTGTATGCAAGGATTTACTTGACGCCATTGGACACCGGAACGATCCTCAGTGCAAGGTAACCGATGCGGAAGTTTGCATGCTCGCTATTGTTGCGGCAAGATTATTTGGTGGAAATTTTGAAAAAACAAGGATTTTCCTTCATGAACACGGCTATATGTTCAATACGATTAGCAAAAGTCGGATGAATAAACGTATTCATCATTTGGCCCCTATTTTAATTGAAATGCTGGCTCAGGTATGGAAAACTGAAAATAAAGACGGCGTATATCTAATTGATAGCTTTCCTATACCTGTGTGTCAAAATATTAGAATATCACGTTGCAATATTTACAATAATGAAGAATTTCGTGGTTATAATGCAAGCAAACGAATTTATTTCTATGGATTAAAGGTTCACCTAATCACAACAATTGATGGAAAACCAGTCGAAATATTACTGACACCAGGAAATTTTAGTGATACTAATATATTAAGTCTATTCAATTTTGGTTTGCCAAAGGGATCTATCATTTATGGAGATAAGGCATATAATTGGTATGAAATTGAGGATTTATTGGCTGAGTATGATGGTATAAAGCTACAGCCAATTAGAAAAAAGAATAGCAAAAGGAAGTTTGATGCTTGCACTGAATTCTTACAAAAAGTATGCAGAAAAACAATTGAAACGACAAACAGTTTGATAACAAAAATGTTTCCAAAAACTATTCATGCCGTCACTGCCGCTGGATTTGAATTGAAAGCATTTCTTTTTGTAATGGCACATAGTTTTGAATTCGCAGCACAATATTAATAGAAAATAATAGTATTTTTAGCCTATTAGGAGTTACGCAGTTGAAAAAATAAGCTCAAAATTTTTAATCCGTTCAATAGACGAATTTATTAGTTATTTTCTATCAAAATCAAATTATTAAGGTTTAGCTGCGTAACATAGGAAGTTATTCTGCGCGAAGCGAAGCGGAGTAGCAGAATCCATCTACATAGATTCTGCGACTCCGGTCGCTAACGCGACCTCCGCGCAGAATGACAGAAAAAAACTCAATCCTGTATAGAGTTACAAATTCAACTGCGTAACTCCTACCTATTATAAATTACTTGCAAAATTTTATATCCTCCATAGGTGGCAACTTGAGTTAAAATTAAGTATTACCGCAGAATTTTTTCACGGTTTGAAAAAATGGCCCGTAACTACATGGGCTTTATTCGCTTCGCCTCAGCTCTCATTTGGCTCCGCTGAGAATGGTACTAACTTTGATAATGCAAAATTAGTGCCATTCTGCTTTGATGATACGTCAACAGAACCTAATTCTCGATATGATCAATTAGTGTTAACAGGCCCTAGACGATATCGAACGAACCAGCAGCCGAAGCAACCAAGCCGGTGTTGGTGCGCGAATAGAATGCCTACATGGAGAAAGCGGGAATTGCCTTTTCCCCGGGATGAATCTGATTTTGATGATAGTAATAATTTCACATGTAATAAAAATTGCACTAAGTTTCAATTGAAAAAAATTACACCAAAAAATAAAGAAAAAACTTCAATATCCTTTGAAAATAAATAGTTTACAGATATAATTATCAATGAAAAGGTAAAAAATATTTTCAGCCCACGGTTGGCAAGTTCTGATATAAACTCATTCTTTCCTTCAATATATCTGTATATGACTGTAAGCCAAATACATCAGTGATTTTTCGTTGCCACATTTTTTCTAGCTCGTATTGGATATCAGATAGTGTTTCTTTGTTAATGTGAGAGTACTTCAGTTTTTCATCAGCATTTACTTTATTTTGTCTTATAGAACCAGTACAATCTAAGGCGTCATCACGACTTTTTAAAACAATATGCTCATCAAATTTTTCCTTATGTTTATACATAAAATCAGCGCTTGATTGAATGACTACTAAGTTTTGTAAATCAGGAGTCAAATTGATCCCCATAAAGTTAGCGACCAATTTCACTGTTTCAGGTAAATTATTTTTAATATGCTCATAACATAATGCCAGTACATTCACATTTTTTCGATAATTCCAAAAATCCTGAATATGCTTCCATAAACTTGCATCACCAATAGGATTATTCTCCAAAAAATAAAATTGCTGTGCAAATTCAATCAAACTAATTGAATCTTTTTCGAAGCTAGATCCATTTTGAAAATAATAATCAGATAGCAATACATCTTTAGGCTCTCTAATAATAACAATATATTTTCCTCCTTGGGGTAATCTACTTAAAGGCAAATGAGTTTTAAACAAGTGAGGTGAATTCACTTGAGGTTGAAGAATATCTACGCCAACATCATATGCTACCTCGAACCAGGGTACAACTTCAAAAATTTCATCAAAATTCATTGAACCATGACTACGTAACCCATGAGAAATTTGCTGCATCCAAGTAGTGCCACATTTCATATGAGTTACAATGAAAATATCTAATGACTGAGGTTGATAGCATAAAGCTTTATTTATACTCTCTTTAGTTATAAAATGTTCCTCAGATTTAAGAAACTCTTCTATAATAGTAGGCAAGTGCAGCATAATATTTTCCCTATAATTGACTTAAGGACTTAAGATGCAAAGAAAGAGGGACAAAAAATAAGTCACTGAAATGCATTAAAAAAATGAACTAGTGATGTTCAATTAAAGAGTGAAGGAAAGGTTTGTCAGGTCGTGAGCTACTTTACGTTTGATTTGGCAACTACGCAATCTGCTTCTCACAGGTCTTTCCACTCATAGAATGAACGCTATTGGTTTGAAAACCCGAGCAAGACTAAAGAATTTTTGGCAACACAGATTTAGAAAAATGAAAACTATTTTTCTAAACAATCAAAGGACTCACGATTTATTACACGTGGACAATACTTGAGGTCACTGAATTTGAATAATGAAATCGCCGCATGATTTGTTGATGAACCTTCGAGAACGTTTTTGATCAGTGATTTCCCGCTACCACGTTTGCCAGGCATAGGAAAAGTATTTTAGAGTCACGTTAACTCTTGATACTTTCAAGATACATCTCTTTTACATTTTTTTTGGCGAAAGAAATCATTTTTTCCTGTAGGTCTCTTGGCAAGAATTTAAACCCCTGGATGTAAACTCTGCAATTTTTTGAGCCACAGCAACATTTAAAACTGTACTTGGAAATTTCCCAGAAATGTAAATCAAAATCATATGTTAACTGCTCTCCTTTTTTAATATCTTTAATTGCTACCCATGTACATGTTCCTTCTTTTATTTCTGGATTAGTTGGAAAATCCGTATCTCCCATAGACACCATATTAGGTTCACAAGAGTGATTGACTAGCTGATCATTATATCTAAACCTAGAACCAAACTGAGAAACATAAAGCTCATGATTATCTTCCATAAAAATACCCTCAGCAGTCTCAAATGTATAGTATGAGACATCTTCAGGAACTGCGTAGAAATTAGACACCAATACTACTTCTCCCTTCTTAAAGGGTTTAGTTGCTAATTCCCCATACCCATAATCAGTCATTTTAATTATTCTTCCTTCTGATTCTATTTTTCCTAAATGTACTACTTTTGCTTTCATTGCTATAATCCTCTTTAGCAATTAATAAATGGATTTACAACAACTTAATTTTATTCTCAGATCTGTCATTTAGGCCTCTTCTACTAATCTGTGCATTGGTTAGAGGAAAAATTACTAAACTATATTTTTTTGCATA
>CAUYTW010000330.1 GCA_963575715.1 Gammaproteobacteria bacterium
TTTGATCTGGCATGCACTTATCTCTGGCTTCTGTGAGTTCCGCCTAGCATAAAGCAAATCATTTTTCAACCTCCTTTACTGTGAACACGCCCTAATAACATCGTTTTGAGAAAAAATAATGAAAATTGGAACAAGGCTTATTCTGGGATTTGCTGTGTGCTTACTGTTTATCGTGATGATCGGCGCTGGTGGACTCTACGAAATAAAAAAACTCGCTGACAAGAGCGACAAGATTGTAGAAGTTGACGCTAACATTGTTGAATATTCCCAACGTATGCGCGCTAACATCAACATGATGCGGCGGTATGAAAAGGACGCCTTTATAGCAATCCCTGACTTAGCTAAAGTCGACGAATACGTCAAGAAATGGAATGAGGTCAGAAACTATTCAAACATGCTCATGGAATCCCTGGCAAAACTTGAGGATGATCAGAATGATCAAGAGCTTCTGGCATCCATTAAAAAAGATCTTTCATTTTATGAAATCGGATTCAATACGGTCATAGAAAAGATCAAAAGCGGGGCTATCACGGATACTCGTGATGCCAACAAAGTCATTACCGAATATAAGAATGCGACCCACAAAGCTGAGTCCAGCATCGCTGAGTATGCCGCAGTTCAGGATAAGGTTATGGAAAGGGTCAAAAAAAAGGTCGATGATGATGCGAAAAAATCAATAACTATGGCCATCACAATCATCATCCTTTCCTTTATCGTTGTTCTGATTATGGTCAACATTATTATCCGTTCCATCAAGCGTCCCCTGACCAAGATCGAAGAACTGGTGAACGATATCGCCCAAGGCGAAGGTGATCTAAGCAAACTCCTTACCTACAACGGGAAAGATGAACTTGGGTCGATCTGCGGTGGCTTTAATCTGTTCATAGAAAAACTTCGTAACATCATTAGCCAGATATCGAACACTTCCAGTCAGGTTTCATCTGCATCAATCCGATTAAACGCAACTGCTGAACAGATCGCTACCGGTGCCGAAGAGGTTGCAGCCCAGGCTGGTACCGTTGCAACTGCCGGAGAAGAGATGGCAGCCACCTCGGGTAACATTGCCAAGAACTGCCAAATGGTGGCCGAAGGTGCCCAGAGGGCATCCCATACGGCACAAAATGGCGTTAAGGTCGTTGAAAAAACTATAAAGGTAATGGGACAGATTGCTGAAAAAGTACAAGAATCGGCTAAGACGGTTGAAAGCCTTGGAGAACGCTCCGCTCAGATCGGTGCCATCATAGGCACTATTAAAGACATCGCCGATCAAACCAACCTATTGGCACTCAATGCAGCTATTGAGGCCGCACGCGCCGGTGAGCAGGGTCGTGGTTTTGCCGTTGTAGCCGACGAGGTTCGTGCCCTTGCGGAGCGTACCACCCGAGCTACCCGTGAAATCGGTGAGATGATAAAAGCCATACAGAACGAAACAAAGTGGGCAGTTGCTGCGATGGGACAAGGAGTCCTCCAGGTTGCCGCCGGTACCATGGAATCCGAAAAATCAGGACAGGCGCTCCAAGAAATCCTTGCTCAAGTAAACGATGTTGCTATGCAGATTAACCAGATTGCCACTGCTGCGGAGCAACAGACCGCAACAACCGGAGAGATTTCAAACAACATGCACCAGATAACCAAAGTCGTGCAACAAACTTCCCATGGCGCACACGAATCTGCGACAGCTGCATCTCAGCTAAACGGAAATGCCGAGGAACTTCAGCGCCTTGTCAATCAGTTCAAACTGTGACTATTCAACGCTATGCGCTGACGGCTGGTGGTATTGTGTTTGTTTCCGATACATGTTTGCTAACAAATGCTAACAAATGCACACTGAAGATAACTCTTCAGTGAGGGGGTATCTCCCAATGGTTGTGAAAAGTTACCTTTCCACAACCGCGTATAAAATAAAGAGAATAGCTTGGTTATCGCTATGCAATCTCTTTATTTTTTAGTACCTTAAAGGTTTTATTCTGCAAAGGATTGCTTGCAGAAACCACGTACCTTTCCGATAACAGCAAATGAATTATAGCTGTAAAATTTCAGTACTGTCAAACTGTTACTATTTTTGAACTATTACCTTAATTTAGACTTTATTAATAATTGTTAGGAGTTACGCAGTTGAATTTCCATGGAAAGTCATCAGATAGGTATCTGATGTAACTGACTGAAAATTTTGAACCTATTTTTCAACTGCGTAACTCCTAAATTGTAAGTAATGATTAACAAATCAGATACTATGCGTGAACCTTCCATTAGGTGGCAACTTGGGTTTATATAGCTAGAGCACCATAAAATGAACATACCATACCACAGATCCTGCAGGTGGTTGCTATCTTCCGGATTCCAGCAGATATCCATTTGGTAGTGCTCTAATCTATAGGATCTTATGAGAAGTTATCCATTTTGATTGACAGGAAGCGCGGCATTATAGTGATGTATAAAATACCAAATTGCCCCAATATGATTGGCTAATTTTTTTGAAAATGACTAGGAGTTACGCAGTTGCCGGTATTGGCAGAATATAAAGAGGAGCGGTTAAATAATCACGAACCGCATTTCGTACAATACGAGCTTTAGCTTCTATTTCACTAATCCCTGTACGAAAGAAAAATCGTTCCAAACGTATGAAAGCTCGAATTGAGAATCCAATATGATTCTTTTGAGCACGAGCGCCGCGAGCTTGGCAACGCTCAACGCCACAAGTCTGTTTTAGGTTGCGATGATAAACCTCAATCATCCAACCGCGTTCAGCTAGACTTTGGCGTGTCATATTCGACATAGAAAAGTTATTGGTTGCCCAGTATTCCATGTCGCCGTTTGTTGCGACAATCTGAAACGCTCGAACCAAACCAACTCCTTTTAAGGATACGACTTGCCCTCCTGGCAAAAGATTCACCGTATTAATCGCACGATTCCGCGTGCCATCCGGATTAATTAATCGGTTAGATTTTAACCGAGTGAGATAATCCCATCCTAAATCTTTAATTAACTTAAGATTTTCAATACTACCGTACCAACTGTCAAATACTACGGCAGATGGTGTAAAATCGCGTTCCTGTGCGATGTTTAACATGGCTCGAAAATGATCGTTTTTGGTCAAATTATCCGAGCTTTTATTGTAAATCCGATAATCACAGGGGATGTAACTATCGCCGTCCGTCCAAAGCAGGGTAATCAGATTAATTCCTTGAACAGTCGCGTGGTGTTTACCTGACCAATGATAATTGACCAGGTCTATTTGACGCGCATATGGTTTATCAAGGGTCGAATCATCAATTACCAAAATGCCCCCGGCTTTATTAATAAGCGGTTCGACTTCCCGCCATAATTCATCTGAATTTGGCTCCTCGCGGTATAAAATCCGGGTAAACGCATCATGCGCGGGGGGTGCATCTATTATCGGAGATACCTTTGCGGCCTCCGAACAAGAATAAGAGCGCGGCGTCGCGATCAAAAACTGAATGTAATCCTCTGCGGTGCATTTAGGTAGGTTCATTGTTGTATTTTAACACAATTTTCTTTCAACTGCGTAACTCCTAAATGACAATGCTTTTCTCACCAATCTCGAAATTCGTTGACGGAGGGTGAGATTAAATCTTTCAATATGGTTGGTTTGACCGCTTTCCTTACCAATCGCGTGATGGCGTTTCGAGGGAAAAATTGCTGCGTAAGCGGCCCAAAAATCCGTGTAACTCACCGCGCATTGACGATAGACGGGGGGCAAGGAATCCCATAAGGCGCGTGCGGATTGCTCGCTGCGATCGCCAATATAAATTCCAACAATTTCTCGGGTATCCCGATCGATGGCAAGCCAAACCCATTGTTTCTTTTCCTTTTTTCCAACAAATGACCAAAGTTCATCGCACTCCATGGTGAGTCTTCCCTTTGATTTTCTCTTGACTTCCAGGGTACGCGGGGTTCGTGCGTATTTTTCATTGACATATTTTTGAAGCCAAGATTCGGAAACTCCTACTACTCGCGCAATCCCCGCCAAAGAAATTCGCTCCAGCAAAAGATGATCAATTAATTCTTTTTTCTCATCAGAAATTGGCCCCTTTTCCGGGATTAATACAAATTGTCGACCACATTCATTACACCGATACATCTGTTTACCAGTTGCATTAAAACCATTTTTTACAACCATTTCAGATTTGCAATTTGGGCAGCACATAGAAAACTCCTAAACTTTGTATAAAAATACCGAAATGGAACGTTAACTCATCCTATAGATTGGGGCACTACCATCCATTTTATGGTTGTTTAGCTCTATATAAATTACCCCACGGCTAAAGCCTACTTTACCAGCCTGAGCCACAAAACATCGTGGCTACGTTGCAACCAAGAACAAGACTCACCTACGAATGCTTCCTCCTGCCTGTCGGCAGACAGGCAGTTCGTAGCTCTGAAAGCGGCAGGTGCAGACAACCTTAGAGGCTGTATAAAAACTAGCCGTTTGATTATTAAAGAACAATTACAAGATTAAGTCCTCGTTATCGTTTTTCATCTGTATCCATGCGAATAGGATGCTGATTCGCAAGGTAGTAGTTTTTGTACTGTCTCTTTAGGAGTAGACGAAACGGTTTGTCGCAAGGTTCAAAATCTTGTCCTGCGCGAAGTCGCAGGAATCGAACTGAAGCTGCGTTGCAACTTTAGCGAGGGGAGCCACACCACAAAGTGTGCGTCACTTGGGCCGCGTAAGGGTTGACAGCCGGGAAAGACCGGCAACTTCACTTCAATTTCAACTGCAAGAACAAACAGGAGGCGGCGCTTCCTCTCCCATGGCTAAAGCCAGCGGTTTTAGCGCCGAATTTGGATGAAATAGTGGACAGTCAGGAACGCCACGCCTAAAGGCGGGGGTTTGAGAAGTCAAATTCACAAGTTCAGAACTTGACTAGCCTGAGTCCAAAGTATCGGACTACGTTTTTGGAGTCATGATACCTGCGGATGCGTGCCAGTCCGCAGCTCTGTCGCTCACCGTTAAATCTCTTAGAGGGTTATATTCCCCGCCGCTTGCGGCGTACGAAAATACAGTGTCTGATAAGGCACTGTAAAACGAAGGTGAGCCGCATAGCGTGCGAACCGTAGTGCAAAAATACCCCGCCGCTTGCGGCGGGGTTGTTTATCATCTTTAATGGGGTTAAGGAAGTGCGGTTAGCGGAACAGAGCTGCTGAAAACATTGGCGAGGCAAACATAACCGGCGCAAGCCGAGTTGCCCTTACAGGCTGACAGCCGGGAAAGACCGGCTCCTAATTCTGAAAACCGCCCGCTTTCCTCCCTGCCCGGCTAAAGCCGGGGTGGCTCTCTCGCCGGCATTTGGTGAGTGAATGATATACAATATACGCCTTGTTGCCATCCTCAATAACTTCAACTTTTTCAGGAATAGCTACTGATGCATACCACTTTAATCAACACCGAAATCCAGCCTTTCAAGGCTACCGCTTATCAGAACGGTAAGTTTGAGTCGGTGACCGACGCCGACCTAAAAGGCAAATGGTCCGTAGTATTTTTCTATCCTGCTGATTTTACTTTTGTTTGTCCGACCGAGCTGGGTGACTTGGCCAGCAGTTACGCTGAATTTAAGAAACTAGGCGTAGAAATCTACGCAGTATCCACTGATACCCATTTTACCCACAAGGCCTGGCACGATACCTCGGAAACCATCGGCAAGATTCAGTTCCCGATGGTGGGCGATCCAACCGGAACAATTACACGTAATTTCGGCGTGATGATTGAGACCGCTGGTTTGGCTGAACGCGGTACTTTCGTCATCGACCCGCAAGGAAAAATTCAAATCATCGAGATTACAGCCGGTGGCATTGGCCGCGACGCCTCCGAATTGCTGCGCAAGGTCAAGGCTGCTCAGTACGTCGCGTCTCACCCCGGAGAAGTGTGCCCGGCCAAGTGGAAGGAAGGTGATGCTACCCTGACGCCATCGCTGGATTTAGTCGGCAAGATTTAAGGCATTACGATCCTTGGGCGTCGGTTGCTTCAGGCACCGACGCCTTTTTTATTTTTTATTCGCCATTTCAGGAAAACGCCATGATCGACGCGAACCTTAAAATTCAATTAAAAACCTATCTCGAAAAGCTCGTGGTGCCCATCGAATTGGTTGCGTCACTCGATGACACGCCGAAATCGGGCGAAATGCGCGCCTTGCTGGAAGATATCGCCAGCCTGTCCAGCAAGGTGAGCTTGCTGGACAACGGCAAGGATGCCCGCCGTCCGTCGTTTTCGATTAGCCGCGTCGGTGAATCGCCCCGCATTCGCTTTGCCGCCATTCCCATGGGACATGAATTCACTTCCTTGGTTCTGGCACTGCTTCAAGTCAGCGGCTATCCGCCCAGGATCGAGCCGGACGTAATTGAACAAATTCGTGCGCTGGCGGGCGAGTTTCATTTTGAGACTTATATCTCGTTGTCCTGCCAAAACTGCCCGGAGGTAGTCCAGGCACTCAACATCATGGCGGTAATCAATCCCAATGTCAGCCATATCATGATTGATGGCTCCCTGTTCCTAGACGAAGTGAACAAGAAACAGATCATGGCCGTGCCCAGTGTCTACCTGAATGGCCAGACTTTTGCGCAAGGCCGACTTGGTATAGGAGAAATTCTCGCCAAGCTGGATAGCGGCATGGTGATGCGCGAGGCTGCCAAACTGGCGAGCAAGGAGCCATTTGATGTATTGGTAGTCGGGGGTGGACCAGCTGGAGCGGCGGCAGCGGTGTACGCCGCGCGCAAGGGCTTGCGCGTTGGAGTGGTGGCGGAACGTTTTGGTGGTCAGGTGCTCGATACCATGGCCATCGAAAACTTGATTTCGGTGACCCATACCGAAGGCCCGCGCCTGGCACGTGCGCTGGAAGAGCATGTGCGCCAATATGAGATTGATATCATGAACCTGCAACGCGCCGCCGCATTGGTACCAGGGGAAAAAGGCGGGCTGCATGAAATCAGGCTCGCCAATGGTGCGACACTGACAGCCAAGGCAGTCATCATCGCCACCGGCGCGCGCTGGCGTGAGATGAATGTCCCTGGCGAAAAAAAATATCTTGGCCGGGGCGTGGCGTACTGCCCGCATTGCGACGGGCCGTTATTCAAGGGCAAGCGGGTGGCCGTGGTTGGCGGCGGCAATTCCGCAATCGAAGCGGCGATAGATCTGGCCGGGATCGTGGCTCATGTCACTTTGTTATCGCGGAGCACTTTACGCGCCGATGCCGTGCTGCAAAAAAAATTTTTCAGTCTTCCCAATATCACCGCACTCAACAACGCTCCGATTACGGAAGTAACCGGCGACGACAACAAGGTCAATGGCTTGGTTTATACGGATCGAATTAGCGGTGAACGCCGAGCAATCGAACTGGAAGGCATTTTTGTTCAGATCGGTCTCTTGTCCAGCAGCGATTGGCTCAAGGGTACGCTGGATCTTTCCTACCAGGGCGAGATCGTGGTAGACGCACGGTGCCAAACCTCGTTGCCGGGGGTGTTCGCAGCTGGCGATTGCACCACGGTACCCTATAAACAAATCATCATCGCCATGGGTGAGGGTGCAAAAGCCAGTTTGACCGCGTTTGATTACTTGATGTTGCGTTAATTGCGATCAGGTTGGGTTCCGTCGCTTTGGAGTCCACCGCTAATGCTTGGTCGCTCGCCTGCCATGGCGAGCTTCCATGATTAAACAGGTGGTATTCGGCGCAAATCAAGCGTGTGTGGATATTCCCCGGCGGGTTCTTCCGTCGGTGGTGGCATGGGACCAATCCGCGCATCGTCGCGCAAGAAACGCGACAAGGTTCTGACCCAGGGTTGCGGGGTAAAGCTGCCCGGACTATGCCCGATGCTCGAAAAACGACTGTGACGGCGTGCTTCCGCTTCGTTGACGTTGACCGGGAAGGTTTCATAATGGCGTCCTCCCGGATGCGTGACCTGGTAAACACAACCTGCAATCGCACGTCCATTCCAGAGATCAACCAGGTCGAAGGTCAACGGCGTGTGTGCCTTGATGGTCGGATGGAGTGCGGAGGGCGGCTGCCATGCCCGATAGCGAACTCCGGCGACGTATTCGCCATGGGTGCCGGTATTGCGTAACGGAACACGGCGGCCATTGCACGCTAGGGCGTAGCGGCCATCGGTCAAATCGGTAAATTTGATCTGAAGACGCTCCATGGAAGAATCCACAAAACGCGCGGTACCCTGCCTGGTGGTTTCTTCGCCCAGAACTGGCCAGGGTTCGATGGCAGCGCGCAATTCCAGTTCAACATCCTTGAATCGCAAATTTCCCAAGATCGGAAAACGGAACTCCAGAAAAGGCGCGAACCATTCGATCTGAAAGGGATAACCAGCGGCGTTCAAATCTTCCAGCACTTCTTTCAGATCGCTCCAGAGATAATGGGGAAGCATCCAGCGATCATGCAGTTCGGTGCCCCAACGCACTAGAGAATGCGCGTAAGGGTGCGCCCAGCAACGTGCCACCACAGCGCGTAAAAGCAGAATTTGTGCCAGTGACATCCGGGCATGTGGCGGCATTTCAAAGGCGCGAAATTCGATGATCCCCTGTCGTCCCGAGGCACTGTCGGGAGAATATAATTTATCGATGCAAAATTCGGCACGATGCGTATTTCCCGTCAGATCGGTGAGCAGATGGCGAAATAATCGATCCACAATCCAGGGTTGACCGGCATCACGGGGTGGAATTTGATCAAAGGCAATTTCCAATTCGTGCAGCAGTTCTGGCCGTGCCTCGTCAACACGCGGCGCCTGACTGGTAGGACCGACGAATAGCCCCGAAAAGAAATACGACAGGCCGGGGTGATGTTGCCAATACGTAATCAGACTCCGCAGTAAATCCGGTCGGCGGAGAAAAGGACTGTCGGCGGGCGTGCTTCCGCCCAGGGTCACATGATTGCCACCACCCGTTCCCGCGTGACGGCCATCAAGCATGAATTTTTCCGTGCCTAGCCGCGATTGTCGTGCTTCCTCGTACAAGGTTTCGGTATTGGCGACCAGTTCATCCCAGGTATGAGCGGGATGAATGTTGACCTCGATAACCCCTGGATCTGGGGTGACCAAGAGCTTTTCCAGGCGTCCATCATTGGGTGGCGCGTAGCCTTCCACCACCACGGGCAGCGCAAGCATGGCGGCGGTCAGTTCCACGGCGGCGATTAATTCGAGCGCGGGTTCGAGACGCGGTAACGGCGGTAAAAAAACATGCAGGCAACCGCCTCGGACCTCGACACACAAAGCGGTGTGTGGTATTTCGTTGGGCTGAGGATCTGCCTCAGTCTTTCGTTCCGTAATTTTTCGTTCAAAATCATAGGAACGAGCGGCGATTTCATCATGAAGATCAGTTAGCGGGATTAGCGGGGCAAAGGGGTCGATTTCCGTTTCCAGCTCGCGTTCCTCTTCGGCCACCCAGGGCAACGAAGCAATCGGAAGCCGCAGTCCCAACGGAGAATCCCCCGGCAACAGGTATAAACGACTACGACGAAATTCCCATTGCGCGGATTTCCAATCCTGCGATGATTCTTCCCATATTAGTGGCAGGCAATATCCTCGTGGATTATCCAGGCCGCGCGACAGTTTTTCCGCAAGCGAGCGGCGATCCAGGGTATCGTTCAGACTAGCGATGTCAGGATCAAGATTAATTGGTTCCTCAGCCTCACGCAGTAAATAATACAAGCCATCCTCATAAGCGGGAATGACATAAGCACCATCAATCCCCAAATGTCGTGCCAGGTGTTCGCTAAAACGCTGTGCATCGTCAATTCTGTGGCCATAATCACGCCGCGCCTCGGCCAGCCATTGTTCATCACGCCAAACGGGCAAGCCGTCCTTACGCCAATAGAGTCCCAAGGCCCAACGGGGTAGTGGCTCGCCGGGATACCATTTCCCCTGCGAGTTGTGCAACAGGCCAAACGGTGCGAATTGCTTCTTTAGACGCCGGATTAACACTTCTGCACGTTCACGTTTATGTGCGCCCAGCGCGGTAGTAGTCCATTCATTAGCATCCATGTCGTCAATGGAAACAAAAGTGGGTTCGCCTCCCTGGGTGAGTCGTACATCCAGGCATGTCAATTGTTCATCCACCAATCGTCCGAGAGCCTGAATATGCAGCCATTGCTCATCGCTGTAGGGTTTGGTAACGCGCGGAGTTTCCTTGAAACGAGTCACCGTGTTGCTGTAACTGAAATCGACCCCGCAAGGGTCGGTATGGCCGTCGATGGGTGCGGCATCGGAAGGATGGGGCGTACACGCCAGGGGAATATGTCCTTCTCCGGCGAATAATCCCGAAGTTGGATCTAGACCAATCCATCCCGCACCTGGAATATAGACTTCAGCCCAAGCATGTAGATCGGTGAAATCCTGATTGGGTCCCGAGGGGCCATCCAGCGATTTTTCATCGGCGGCAAGTTGTATCAGGTATCCAGAGACAAAACGCGCCGCCAGACCCAGTCGTCGCAAGATTTGGACTAATAACCAGCCGGTATCACGGCAGGAACCACTTGCCTTGGCCAAAGTTTCCTCACAACTCTGAACACCGGGTTCAAGGCGTATGGTGTAATTAATCCGCTGCTGTACCTGGCGGTTTATTTCCACCAGGAAGTCAACGGCGGTATTTTCGCTAGGTCTAATTTCTGTCAGGAATTCCCGCAACAACGGTCCGGCTGCGTCCAGTTCCAGATAAGGCGCAAGTTCCTTTTTCAGTGCCTGCGGATATTCAAAGGGATAATGATTCGCATATTCCTCGACAAAAAAATCAAAGGGATTGATTACTTGTAGGTCGGCAATAACTTCCACGTCTATTTTTAGTTCACGGGTTTTTTCTGGAAATACCAGCCGCGCCAACCAGTTTCCGAATGGATCTTGTTGCCAGTTAATAAAATGCTGCTCTGGCGAAACGGTAAGACTGTAGGAAAGAATGGGGGTACGACCATGAACTGCCGGACGCAGCCGAATGACGTGAGGGCCAAGATTGACCAGACGATCAAAGCGATAACTAGTAAGATGGCGCAGGGCGACGTGAATAGACATGGTTACCCAAAACTGTGACAGGTTGGATTTTTGAGTGAACGGAGACCTTAAACAGTTATCATCTCCCGCCAACCCTAGAAATTCTATATTTTTTGCTGCATTGATGAAAAAACTGATAGCTTAATGCGGAACGTCTGAAAAATCATTTCGTTGCAACGTAGTCCGATTTCCCGGACTCAGGCTGGTAAACCAGGCTTTATTCCATTAAAGCCCCCGGCTTTAGCCGTGGGATGATTTACGTCGATGAAAGTTTAACGCTTGCTGCACCTCAAAGTGATCGCTAAAAGGCAGCAAATCCGTTCCTATTTGCTGGTAGCCCTCGTGTCCCTTCCCCGCGACGAGGACAACATCTCCTGGCCTAGCGTATTCAACGGCGTGCTGGATAGCCAAGCGGCGGTCGGGGATCACGATGGCCTGGTTAGGATCATTCATGCCATTCAGGATGGTGCGGAAAATATCATCCTGGCTGTCACCACGCGGATTGTCATTGGTGACAATAACTTTGTCTGCAATGCGCTCGGTTACCGCTCCCATTAATGGACGCTTTCCGGGGTCGCGCTCGCCACCGCAGCCAAAAACACACCATAACCGACAATCGACGGCGGTATGCTCGCGCAGGGTCAGCAAGACCTGCTCCAAGGCATCGGGGGTATGGGCGTAGTCAACTACCACTAGGGGCATAGTAGGACCACCTCCTAACCGTTCCATCCGGCCAGCGACGGTACGTACCACCGAAAGCGCCAGCAATGCCTCGTCCAGCGGCATTCCCAGCACTCCCAAAGTTGCGAGCGCTGCCAGTAGATTCAATGCGTTGAATCGTCCTAACAATGAACTTTCCAGCATCCCGGTACCCCAGGGGGTCGCAACCTCCATGCTGAGTCCCGTGGTCAAAAGAGAAAGTTCTTTACCCTGAACGTATTGCTGGCATGATGTTACTGAAGGAGAAAGGCCATAACCTACGGCCTGGATTGACGGCGGTAATCTCTCAAGCAGCACGCGGCCAAACGCATCATCTGTATTGATTACTGCGTATTCCAGGCCGGGAATTCGAAACAATCGTTGCTTGGCCAGACCATAGGCTTCCAGGTTACCATGGTAGTCGAGGTGATCACGGGTAAGATTGGTGAAGACCGCTACATTGAAAATAATCCCTTCCACCCGCCCCTGGTCTAGGGCATGAGAAGAGACCTCCATGACGAGTTGGCGTGCGCCTCGGGTGACCAGATCGGCAAGTATTCCTTGCAGAGTGACTGCATCGGGTGTGGTGTGGTTGGTGGGGGTGAATTGTCCATGGAGGCCAACGCCAAGGGTACCGATTACCGCGCAGGGGGCATCATCGCGATTCAGAATTTGGGCTAAAAGATGGGTAGTCGAAGTTTTACCATTGGTTCCCGTGACTCCAATTATTGTCGTAAAACTGCGTGAAGGGTTACCATGAAAACAAGCGGAGATTCGACCCAGGTGAAAACTAAGATCGGTCAAACTTACGATGGGTACTCCCTGACGCCGGGAATAAAAAATCGTTTTTCCTTCGGTAACTACCGCTACCGCTCCGCGTGCAATAGCCTCATCGATGAAGTGTGAACCATGGGTATGACTACCGGAGCGGGCAAAGAATAAATCTCCCGTCAAGACCCGCCGACTGTCCAAGGCGAGTCCTGACACTCCCGGATTGCAATCCGCAGGAAGCAAGACGACGCCGTCGAGTAATTCATTCAACGAGATAATCAATGTTATGCTGCTTCCTAAAATGTGCGCATAAGTGTTTATACGCGCCAATTAAAGATAATTTGCTTTCTGTTGATAGGCATTGCACCTGCAACTGAAGTCCTGGTTGGGCAGTACTCAACCGGAGGCCGGTCTGTACCGTCAACATTGTGTGTTGATTGAGCATTGAAAACCGGATTACCGTAAAAGCTATTCTGCTGCTCATCCTTGGACAGAACGACTTGGCGATCCAATGTGGTCGCACTTGAAGATACGCAACAATTTATCGCGTCATGGATAAACTATACATAGATAATGATGATAGAATTCATACACAATGTCAAATCCAATACTGATCGTAGATATATCTTTCAATACCTTCACCAATCTGGCCAGTTGGTGACCATGAAGAATCGCCAAATTGTAACCGTTTGACGCAGAGGCTGATGAATTAAAATTCGATCAGCGAATCCCGTACCCGATTTTTATCGACGCACTATCGGTATTGTCCACTCACTAGCGCACAAGAATTCCAGGATTGCTTCACAACATAGCTTTTTGGCCTTTAACTATACTTATCATCAGCTTTTATCGAACTTAAAAAATTTCCCTGTCAGAAACCGATATCTCACTTTATCCTCGGGGATTAAGGTTATGAAAATCCAGCAAAACATCGTTTCTCGCTCATGGTTAGCTGTCTTCTGCTTAGGCATCGTTTATCTGGTTTACCCGCCTCAATTGTTCGCCGCAGTTACCACGCCTATCGGTACGGCGGGCCTCGCGGGCTATTGGCCGTTGGAAAATGATTGGCATGACGCGATGGGCGGACATGATCTAATGCCGACGGCGGCAGGGGGTTTCTCGCCCGCTCCTTATGTCGGCGGCACAACCGATCTGGGCTATGGACCGACGCATCTCGCCACCGGCAATGGTGCTCAAAGCGCGGACTTCACCAGTCTGGACCGCAGCCAAGGCGTCACTCTGGAAGGATGGTTCTTCGTGCCGGATAACACTTCGGCCGGGCGCTTAATCGGCTTCGGCAAGGAGTGGACCGATCCCAAGCTGGTCGCGACTATCGCCTGGGGCTTCCTGTGGATCAACGTCGGCAAGATGAATGCCGGGGTCAATCTCCAATATCCGCGCTATGGCGATCTGTGCTGGCATCATCTGGCCGTGGTCTTGGCCCCGCCAGGACAACAGGACGCGCCGATCCGGGTTTATGTGGACGGTACCGAAGTCGTGCCCTTGCAAGTCGATGGCGATTTCAGTCCCGCTGCCATTGATGCCGCCCAGCTATTCGGCGCTCCGTTCCGTATCGGCGAATTCGAGAGTACCGACGGCACGTCCAGCGGTGGAAACATGCGGGTCGATGAGATGCGGGTATGGACACGGGCGTTGGGTGCTGATGAAATCGCCCAACTCAGCCATGCCAGCGGCACGGGTGCCCGTTGCGAGGGGCCGCCACCGCCCGATTGGTCGCCCGTCCAGCAGCGGTGCACATTTCCACAACCCCGACCCAAGCCGGTATTGGATATGGGCGTCAGGGTATTGGACAACCGTAATGTGGTGGTGATCGCTGATCCCAATCCTTGGCTGAAGAGCCGGGTGAACAGCGATTGCGGAGTATTTCTGACTGCCTTGGAAGCCCATCGCGCTGAACTCCCTGATTGGCTGTATTTCAACGAATACGATGCCGCTATCCGCGAAACCCTGCTCTACTACCGGCCTGCGGTGTTCGCCGCCTTGGATAATCCGGCGCATTACCGGGTAGGCCGGGTGGGCGCGCCGCTGCAAACCCCCGTTGACGCTGGCGTCTGGCCGCAGGCGGTGCGGGAATTCCATTTCCCCTCGCTGGCGGCGGGTGGGAGCGAACTCCACACCTATTCCGCCGAGGTGGTGTATTTCAGTTATCTGACCCTGGCGGAAGACCTGCAACCAGGGGAAACCTATCGGGTTCAGGATACCTGGGGCTATAAACCATCCTTCCTATACGATCCTAATCGCACCCTATCCTGGGCCATCAAGACCAACCAACTCGGCTATTCGCCCGTTGCTGTGGAGAAATACGCCTATCTGGGCGGCTGGTTGGGTGCAGTGCGGGGCGCTTTGGATGTTCGGCGCTTCGAGGGTCAGCCGTTTGATGTGGTGCGCAATCAGGACAAAACAGTTGCTTTCACCGGCAAGCTGGACTTTCGTGCCGACGACCGGAGTGTGGATGGCTCCGGCGAATGGGTTTATCAGGCTGATTTCTCGCCACTGACTACACCCGGCAATTATTTTATTCGCATTCCCGGCGTGGGCCGCTCGCGCACCTTCACTATCGGTAAGAATCCCCTGGGCGAGGCGTTCTATATCCATGCCCGTGGTCTTTATCATCAGCGTTGCGGCACGGACTTGACCGCGCCCTATACTGCCTGGCAGCGTAGCGATAACCACACCGTGACTCGGCAAGCGGCGTTTCCGCCAGCTTCGGAAGATTACACCGACCACAGTGCGGAAGGATGGGGCTTCCTCGATGCCAACGGCCATTTCCCTGCCAAGAATTTTAGCGCCTTCGAGCTGATCGGCTATACCGCGACCGATACCGTGGTCCCCGGCGTAAAGGGCGGCTGGCACGATGCTGCCGATTACGACCGCGACGAAGGCCATATGAAAATTTCCCGCGATCTCGCCCACGCCTATCTGATGTTCCCCAGGAATTTCCGCGACGGCCAACTGAACCTGCCAGAAAGCCAGAACGGCGTGCCGGATATTCTCGACGAGGCAGCTTGGGGGATAGAGGTGTGGCGTCTGGCCCAACAAGCCGATGGACGGGTGGCGACCCGCATCGAAGCAACCAGTCATCCCCATGAAAGCAATCCGGGCAAGGACACCCAACCCTATTACCTGAGTCTCGCGACTCATAATTCCAGCCTGTCCTATGCGGCCAGCGCCGCTCTGGTGGGGCGGGCCTTGGTCAAGGCCGGGGATGTGGCGCGGGGCCAAAGCTATATCAAGAGTGCCCGGAGGGCCTATGCCTATGGCGTGGGGAATGGACCTCGGGTGATGATGTCTTTCCAGGCCGACGATGGCGCGACCTATACCTGGCGCGAGGCGCCGACGGTCGATGCACGGCGGAAGTTCTATGCCACGGTGCAGCTCTGGCTGGCGACTGGCGACCCCGCCTACCGCAAGGTGGTGGGGAGTGCCGCGATGGTCCAGGCATTCCAGGGCGAATTGGCCGCGCTCTACTGGCGGACGAATTCCTACGATCTGGCCGATATCGTGCTGGCACCGACGCGCTTCCCGTCCGGTTGGGCCATTCAAGCCACTCAAGCCGTGGTAAACAATGCCGCCGACTGGCTAGGCAGGCAAGCCAAAAGCCCCTATCGCAAACTGTGGTACACGCCGGGCGAGGGCTATTTCCCGCTGATGGCGTGGGGTCAGAATGGCTTCACACCGATTTTGCATTTGGTCGCAGCTTGGCGCTACAGCGGTGAGGAACGCTTCCATACCGGGGCATTGCTGGCGGTGGACTGGATGCATGGTGGCAATCCCCAAAACCAGGTGGGGACGACCGGGCTGGGGCAGTACAACATGGTTAGTCCCCTGCACCTGCCTTCCGATGTCGATGGCATTCTCGACCCCGTGCCGGGAATCACCTTGTATGCCTATACCGGTGGGATTCCCTTCGGCGCACGGCAAGCGGTGTATGGGCTGTTCGACGACCCGGACCCTGGCTTGCAATTCGCGGGGTCGGCACTCGCCCAACTGCCTTCGCCCTGGAACGATACCGGTCTGTCCCTGAACGCTATCGGCGACCTGCTTTATGGGAATATTCCGCTGTGGCGGCGCATGGTGGCGCTGGAAGCGACCAATGTCCCCCAGAGCGAGTTCACCGTCACTGAAACCATTGGCCCTGCGGCGGCGGTCACCGGTGCGCTCATGGGACCGGGCTGGCAACCCTCCACAGCGCTTAAGGCACGCGGTCCACGCAGCATTAAGCAGTGGCGGGAATCGCTGTGGTATTTGCCGTGAGTATCAGCGTGGTGAGAATTGGTTGGCCGATGTGGCACAGCTTTACGTTTGGGGTTGACCTAGGGACTGATGCGCCGGAAATTCGCCGGAGCAAGGGACCGATGGGCATAAAAAATCCCCGTATCGGCGAAAAAACGAGGATTTTCAATTAGTTCTTTGTTGGCCCTGTAGGACTCAAACCTACGACCTAGGGATTATGAGGACAGAGAATGCCAAAAATTTTAGTACGGACAAGGAGTTATTATCGAGTGTGCCTGTCGGCGAACCGTCGTTGAGACCGGGGTCGCTCTTTCACAACTACAAGTTTTTCCAAGGCTTTTCCTGATAGAGCTACAAACCACTCGGCTTGTGGATGCGCCATGCGCTGGCAGAATATGGTTGTCAATGATAATGAGCGCTGTGCATGATATTAATCTGTGCATTGGTTAGGTAACACTCTTAAAATTGGAGACCCAGTCCACAGCCTATTACACAATTTTTTAGGTGTCACCTTACTTATGCACAGATTAATAGCATGATCGAGAGAACGTCCATCAAAATCTTTCATAGTTTTCATGATGTAAAATCTCTTAATTTTATAAGTTATATATTAAAATCAATATATGTAATTATCATTAAGCCTCTTATCTCCTAACCTAACGCGCAGATTAGTATATGCTTGGAATAAATTTTATAAAGTTCCAACCAAATATTTATGTCCTAAAATACCAACGGGGCAATATTGTTAGCGAAGGGTTAGGATTGTCATTTTTTTATTACACGTTGACTACTTCCCTCGTCGCCATTCCGGTTAGTGGTATGGACGCATCTTTTATGTTCGAGGAAACTACCCGTGATTTTCAAGTCATCACGATTCAAGGGCAGGTGAATTTTCGTATCAGCGATGTCAAAAAATTATCAACTTTGTTGAACTATACCCTCAACCCTACTGGTAAAGGCTATATGTCCGACGATCCTGATAAATTGCCGCAACGTATCATTGATCTTGTGCGCGTACTGATTAAAAGAGAAATTGGTAGCCTTTCACTAAAACAAGCTTTGATCGCTGCCGATACTCTTACCAATAACATTAGCGAGGCAATTCGGACGCATCGGGAAATGGTGTCCTTGGGGGTTGAAATACTAGGTCTTTCGATTCTTGCTATTTTACCTACCAAAGAAACTGCAAGAGCTTTGGAAGCGGAGACTCGTGAACAGATATTGAAAGAGGCCGACGACGCGATTTATGCTCGTCGCAACGCTGCCGTTGAACAAGAGCGCACGATCAAGGAAAATGAATTAAATACCGAAATCGCAGTTGAGCGCAAAAAACGGCAGATACGCGAAACGCAAATGGAAGCCAAGCAAGCGGTGCAGGCCAAGCGCCATCAACTGGAAGAAAATCAAATGAATTTCAATATTAAACTGGAGGAACAAAAACAGACATTGACCCAGTTGGCGGTTGAGAATGCAAAAATTGAAGCGGACGCGAAAGCCTATGCTGCTGCTAAGATGATGGACGTATTCAATACCGTGAATCCGAGCACATTACAATCATTAGTCTCAATCGGGATGGCACCAGAAACTTTAATTGCATTAGCTTTCCAAGGCCTCGCCGAAAAAGCTGATAAAATTGGTGAATTAAATATTTCTCCCGATTTGTTGAAAAGTTTAATTAAACATCCGATATCACGTTAAACGATGGAGCGCCTATCCGAAAATAAGTTAGTATTGGTGACGCGCAAAACGCGGCTGGACGAATTGGTGGCGCGATTTAATACGATCGCACAAACACGGTTTTATATCGAACATTTAGGGGCAGATTTCTCTGATTATGTCCACGAACATGAAACTTATCATCAAGCTTTGACCGAAGCTCGAACTACTCTGTCCTGCTTTGGTCGGGTGCAAGTATTGGATCGGGGATTACTTTCAAATTTTCTGTTCGGCCGTGATGATGTAGTCATCGCGGTGGGCCAGGACGGTTTGGTCGCGAACACTCTCAAATATCTTTCCCAGCAAGTATTGATCGGGGTGAATCCAGACCCGCGCCGCTGGGACGGAATTTTGCTTCCGTTCCAGGCCAAAGATTTGGGACTCGTGGTGGCCGAGGTATTCAAGCGGAAAAGGCCCGTCAAGGAAGTAACTCTCGCGCAAGTTACCTTGAATGACGGACAGAAGTTGCTCGCAGTGAATGATTTTTTCATTGGCCAGAAAACCCATGTTTCTGCCCGCTATACCTTACACGTCGATGCCCGAAAGGAACGACAATCCTCCAGCGGTATCATTATCTCTACAGGCCTAGGTTCCACGGGATGGATGAAAAGCGTTTTAGCTGGTGCCTCACGGCTTATTACGCAAGTTTCTGACGGAGGAATCATCTATTCATCAACCGGAAAAATGCCGTGGAACGCGGATTACTTGGTGTTTTCCGTACGTGAACCGTTTCCTAGCAAAACATCTGCGGCCGATTTGGTCTTCGGGCAAATTACTGAGCAAAAACCTTTGTGGGTACTCTCGGAAATGGCCGAGAATGGCGTGATTTTCAGCGACGGAATTGAAAGTGATTATTTATCATTTAATTCTGGTATTGAGGCTACCATTGTGCCGGCTGACCACAAGGGGCAGCTGATTGTGTAAACTACCCCACGCCTAAGAGGCTGTACAAAAACTACCACCTTGCGAATCAGCATCCTATTCGTATGGATATAGATGAGAAATGATAACGAGGACTTAATCTTATAATTGTATTTTAATAATCAACCGGCTAATTTTTGTACAGCCTCTTAGGCACGGTCGATGGAAAATGCCATCACCTCGTCAATATGAGTAGCTCCCAATATAGCCATCAATAGACGTTCCACACCTAAAGCCACTCCCGCGCACGCCGGTAGCCCATGATTCAATGCTTCTAATAAACGCTCGTCGAGGGGAATCATGGGTAATCCTAGATGACGGCGCCGGGCACGGTCGGCTTCGAAGCGCCGTCGTTGCTCTTGAGAATCACTTAATTCATGGAAACCGTTAGCTAATTCCACTCCATTCAGGTAAACCTCGAAACGTTCTGCCACAGCAGGTTGCCCTGGTCTTATCCTGGCTAATGCCGCTTGCGATGCTGGATAATCATATACAAAGGTAGGACGATCTTTTTGACCTAAGCTCGACACCACACGGTGGGTCAGCAACAAATCAAGCCAATCATCACGATCCAGTGAATCTAAATCAGTAATCAGGTTAATTTTTAATGCAACGACACATTTCTGTAATTCCGCAATCGTTGCTTGATGGGGATCAATTGCGAGATTTTGAAGAAAAATTTCTCGATAGCTTAAACGAATTGCCGTTGGACAATCGAGAAGCTCCATGAGCAACGCATCCATTTCATCCATCAGCGTATGATGGTCAAAATTCGGTTGATACCATTCCAATAAGGTAAATTCTGGATTGTGAAAACGCCCACGTTCTCCATTGCGGAATACTTTACATAGCTGATAAATCGGTCCTGCCCCGGCGGCTAGGAGGCGCTTCATAGGAAATTCAGGAGAGGTATGAGAATAGAGCCTGCGACGCTGGTGGACTCCTGTTTCCCGATAGCAGGTCACAAAACTTGCTAAGTGTGGATCTGTTGCGGTAGCCACGGAAAGCACCGGGGTATCTACTTCCAGGATTCCACGCCGCGCAAAAAAATGACGGATTTGGGCAAGAACCTTGGCTCGTTGGCGTAACGCCACGAATGAGGCATTCGGACGCCAGTCCGTCATCAGTGTCTCCGATAAAGCTCACTTTTTAGGTTGGGGAGGAAAAAGTGCAGCCACAATTCTATTGTGGGCAGTGGTGGAAACATCGTAAGCACAGATAGGTGACAATTTGGATTATTCTTTAATTCGTGAGATGTATTCGGCGGTGCGGGTATCGACTTTAATTAGATCGCCGATGCTAACAAAGAGCGGGACACGTACTACTGCTCCGGTCTCAGTGGTCGCAGGTTTGCTGCCGCCGCTTGAGGTATCACCACGTAGCCCTGGATCGGTTTCTTTTATACGCAATACCACCTGATTGGGAGGAGTTACACTTAACGGAGTGCCATTGTACAGGGTAACGTTACAGGTATCCTGTTCCTTTATCCATTTAGAGGAATCGCCCATGGCAGCTTCATCCGCCGCGTGTTGCTCGAAGGTTTCGGGGTCCATGAAATACCACAGGGATCCATCGTTATAAAGATATTGGAACTGCATATCGATGACATCCGCACCTTCCAGAACGTCCCCAGATTTATAGGTACGCTCGATAACCCGTTGGGTTTTAAGGTTGCGGATCTTGATACGATTGAATGCTTGTCCCTTGCCAGGTTTTACGTACTCATTTTCGAGGACGACGCACGGGTCTCCATCTACCCTTACCTTAAAACCAGACTTGATTTCGTTAGTACTAAAATTTGCCATAAGTGATCCCGATTAACCCGTACTTAATAAAATAAGTATCTGTATTTACAGAAAACGGCGAGAGAGTCGCTGATCAACCTCGGACTTGTTTTCACAAGCCACGCCCTTTAGGGCGTGGGTGATTGACGCAATTTCCCATTCCATCAAAGTAATGGAAATACGAGATCGAGGAGCTGCGCGGAGATGCACGTAAAATAGCCCTTTCGCCGCACCAGGCAACGAAAGGGCAAGCTACTTCACCAAATGCCCGCGAGAAGCCCCCGGCTTTAGCCGGGCAGGGAGGAAAGCGGGCGGTTTTCAGAATTAGGAGCCGGTCTTTCCCGGCTGTCAGCCTGTAAGGGCAACTCGGCTTGCGCCGGTTATGTTTGCCTCGCCAATGTTTTCAACAGCTCTGTTCCGCTAACCGCACTTCCTTAACCCCATTAAAGATGTTTAACGGTGAGCGACAGAGCTGCGGACTGGCACGCATCCGTAGGTGTCATGACTCCAAAAACGTAGTCCGATACTTTGGACTTAGGCTGGTCAAGTTCGAACTTGTGAATTTGACTTCACAAGCCCCCGCCTTTAGGCGTGGGGTTCCTGACACCTTAAAATTAATCAGGAGGGTCAATACGATTAAACCAGTTACGCGAGCCAAGACGCGTCCAATCACGCCCCGGCTGCATTCCCATGCGCTGGATAACTACTTTTACCCGTTTTCGTGTTTCCTCACGCGGGAGAGCGCCACGAGTTAGTGCTTGATAAAAATCCACCGCCTGTTCAAAACGAACACGGGAGATTTTGCCCTTCCCTTTACCTTTAGCGGCAAGTCGGGCTTCCCTGGCACTTCGTGGTTCCGATAGAAAGGTGTGGAGATGTTTCTCCACCTCGCTTTCCAGAGAAACGCCATCCGCCCTGATGGTCTCGTGGAGCAGGGTGCCCGCCTCTTTCAGGCTTAACCCGAACTCGGTAAGACCAGCCTTGAGCAGTTCACGTTCATGCTCCAGAAAAACAATTTTTTGTGGCCTGACATGCAGGCGGACGTAGTCAGCATAACGCTTGGCGACAACGCGGCGCGAGTAACGCTCGCGGGAGTATGTGTCTTCCACGGATCTCTATCTCGCCGGTGCGGAAGAATGGATGGAAACTACCATTGACACGGAGAGAAAGCAAGGCATCCCTAAAAATATTCGGGTTGACTCACATCTCCCAGGACAACGCGCTATTATTTACCGTGATTGTCTCACGGCTGATAATTATTTTACGATACTTTTCTTCCTGTGCGCGCTTTCTTCTCTCTTTCAAGCATATTGATACTGATTGCCGCCTTCTTCCTTATCCTCGATGCACGAAAATTTCTCGTGGAGCCGCTTTACCTGGAAGAAAGTTGCCGCTACTACGTGCTAATGCCTGGGATTGGCCCGCTGGCATTGGCACGCGATCTAGCCCGGTACGGCATCATCCACCGACCTGTCTACCTCGTGGCCAGAAGCTGGTGGCGTGGTGATTGGCGACGCTTTCAGGCTGGAGAATATCTGCTGCGTCCTGGAACGACTCCCGATGAATTTATGGATATGATGGTTAATGGGCGCGTCGCTCTTCATCATCTTACCTTAATTGAAGGATGGAGTTTTACTCAGGTAAAGGAAGCGGTTAGTCTCCATGATCGATTGCAACATCACCTGGATCAGGCCAGCGACGCCGAGGTAATGACGGCCATTCACGCACGCAGAACAACCCCAGAAGGTTTATTTTTTCCAGATACATACCAATTTCCAACAGGAACTACCGACATTGCCTTCCTGAATCGCGCACAACAGGCGATGCAGACTCATTTGGACCAGGAATGGACGCGACGTGACCCTAATCTGCCCTATGTCAGTCCCTATGAAGCCTTAATCCTCGCTTCGTTGGTGGAAAAGGAGACCGCCGATCCAGATGAACGTCCACGCATCGCTGGGGTATTCATCCGACGATTGCGACGCAATATGCCTCTCCAAACTGATCCCACGGTGATCCACGGCTTGGGGAACGCTTACACCGGCAGGCTACGACGTTCCGATTTACAGGTGGACACACCTTACAACACTTACATTCATCATGGGTTACCGCCTACTCCAATTGCCTTGGCTAGTCTTGCTTCGCTACACGCAGCTTTGCATCCAACACCAGGAGATGAACTCTATTTTGTATCCCGAGGCGACAAAACGCATCAATTCTCAGTTACCTTAGAGAAACACAATGCTGCGGTGCGTCGCTATCAACTTCGATAGTGCCCCTAATCTTAGGAGCTATAAGTTACGTAGTTTAACTTTAACGTTTTGATTCTGCTAAAAAATTTAATGGATTATTTTTTATAATCGATTGAAAATGTTAAACTTTAAGAGTTACGCAGTTGAAAAATAGGTAGTCATTCTGCGCGAAGCGAAGCGGAGTCGCAGAATGACTACCTATTTTTCAACTGCGTAACTCCTACCTGTATAGAATTACAAATTCAACAGCGTAACTTTTATCTCCATTAACACACCGCAGATTTTTACATTCCCCAAACGGTAAAATTCCGCCCGCGATAGACTTCCTCGCGCCGATAAATTTTTTCCTCCCAGGGACGCTCGGAACGGTCGAAAATAACCAGATGACCCGCGCTCTGTCCCATTCGATCCAGATATTCCCAGGTTTGTGCCAGGCCATCGGCAAGGGTTCGTTCCAGACTTTTACGCAATATTTTTAATCTCTTAGAGGGTTATATTCCCCGCCGCTTGCGGCGTACGAAAATACAGTGTCTGATAAGGCACTGTAAAACGAAGGTGAGCCGCATAGCGTGCGAACCGTAGTGCAAAAATACCCCGCCGCTTGCGGCGGGGTTGTTTATTTCGATGACAATTTTTTGTACGCCGCCGGGATATTTCCAGATAATCATCAAATCGGTGCGCCCCCTACCCAGGCCATATTCGCGTTCAATTTGTCCACCACCATTAACGATGCGTTGCAGAAATGCTTGTAACAATAATTGTGGCCCGGCTTCCTGATAATCAAAACGCCGCAGCCAATGTTCTGAATGCTCCCGAAAAAAATTCTGAAATCCAGCCAGTAAAGCATTGTCATCGAGTCTACCATCTCCTAAAAGATACCATGCGGGTTCCTGACTGATGGTTAGCGTGGTGCTATATGTCAATTGCCGAGGAATCACCTCTCGATAAATCGCGTTGGCAATGGCGAGTTGTCCATTAATTTTATCCACCAATCCAAGATCAAGAACATAATCGACATCATCCGGCGGCAGCATTTCAGGATTAGCCTCGCCTGCAAGGATGGGTTCAATCACCCGCCGCACCTGTGCCTCTTGGAGTTTATCCGCCAGTTGATCGAGATGAGTTTCTCGACGAATGATCAACGTTTCTTTGGCTTCGTCCAATACTTCAGCAGTAATTGGGCGGCTACGATCCCGGCCACTTCTGGATTCAAAACAGGTTTCATATCCCAGCGCGTTGACCAGCCATGGCTGTCCGCGTGTCAATTCCCACGCCCGCGCCACCGCATTGTCCGTGAATTGTTGGCCGGTTTCCCTGGTATGTTCAGCGTATAATTCCTCCAATTCGTCTCTGGTAAAATTTCCTAAACGCAAGGATCGCGCCTTGATATTAAATGCACTCCCGCCCGTGATGATTTCTTTCGTGCTGCTGGAATGAATCCGGTAATCACGGACATCACGCACGCCGCAAAGTATAACCGTTTGCGGAAATTGACGGGGGCGCTTGTCGTAGCCACCACGTAATTGCCGTAATACAGTAATTAAAGTATCACCTACCAGGGCATCGATCTCATCCAGAAGCAGCACCAGCGGACGCTGATTATGTGCGCTCCATTCAGTCAGGAGTCCATTTAATGCTCCAAACGCGCCTACCTCGCGCAATAAAGCGGGCCAACGAGTTGCAGGCCAGTCATCATTTAGAATGCCCCGTGCTCGTTCAGCGATTTCGTTCAATAATGCGGGCATCGCTGCCGCTACATTTTCCCGCGCTGCCTGCCCCATCTCCAAATTGGCATAACAGCATCGATAGTGGCCGATTCCATTTAAATATTTCACGAGCGCTAGCAGACAACTGGTTTTTCCGGTTTGGCGCGGCGCGTGCAGCACAAAATATTTCTCTTGTTCAATTAATAATAATAAATTATCCAGGTCAATCCGTTTCAACGGATCAAGGAGGTAATGTTTTGACGCATTAACCGGTCCAGCAGTATTAAAAAATTTCATATATTTATAATTTTATCAGTCTATTTTTATTGACAACCAAAAATCATCATTTCATGCTATTTAAATATTATGGGAAAACTCATTTCTGAATGATCAATTTCATGTTAACATAATGAGGTTAATTTAACCCAAGTTGCCACCTATCCGTTCTTACGAAATTTTTGCCAATATACTCATAATATAAACACCACTGATGTTTTCTTTTTTCCATACTTCAGCCAACATTTCTGATATCTCAAGAAAAACAGGAGATAACCGATGGAGACGTCGATTCAATCGACTCCTGCTAATCTCGTTAATGTACTTATGCTCGATAAGAAAACGTCGAGCCTTTTCGAAATTTCCACAAAACACTCTTGCCGCAACTATGGCAAGAGTGCAGACCGCAGCATCGACTACTCGACACTGGGGATCATCACGATGTCCAGCAGCCTTCAATAAATCATTACAAATACAATATATTATGATAATCATTTCTTCCATCTTCATTCTCCAAGGGTAGTTAGTCGTTGGTGTGGATGAAATTATATAAAACTGCTACCTTGCAGCAATCTGATAACTATGGATAGGTAGCAACTTGAGTTAAACTAATATTATAAAATTTTTATTGTTGTACAGCTTTTAATGATACGTTAATCCATGCCGGATAATCTCATCCACATCATTTGAAGATGTCATAGATTCCAAATCCATGTAGCAAGAAACGACGATCATTTGTCGCAATAATTTTCCTTATGAGCACCAGATCTAGACCAATACTTACCAACCCAAAGCCTGCACCTACTATCGCCATGTTACCCGTGGCGATTAGTCGTTTCCGTGTCTTGCGCGAACTCGGCAAGGGTTCACAGGGTGTAGTATATCTTGCCCATGATCCGCAACTTCAGCGTAACGTTGCGATAAAAACCTTGCGTCTTCAGTTTAACCAGCTCAAAGAACAGCAGGAGATGTTGCTACAGGAAGCGCGCATTGTCAGTCGTTTAAGCCATCCCAATATTATTCCCATCTATGAAGCTGGAGAATTTTCGGGAAGTCCCTATTTAGTGTTTGAATTCGTGGACGGAATTTCTCTCAAGGAGTATTTAAGAAAAAATGGACCCCTTCCTATTTCGCGTAGTCTAGGTTTGATTGGTCAAATTTTGGAGGGAATCGCCAACGCACACGAAAATCATATATTACATGGAGACTTAAGTCCGCGTAATATTTTGGTTGATCGGAATGGAACACCGCGCATCATGGATTTTGGCATCGCACGATTTATTGGGTCACGCCAAAGTTCAACGTATGGGATGTGGGGTTCATTGTCCTATATGTCTCCAGAGCATTTTAACAACAGCCCATTGTCTGAAAAATCAGATATTTTTGCACTTGGCTTGATTCTATTCGAGATGTTGATTAATCAGCCGGTGATTCAGGCCGACAATGAATTTGCCATCATCAACGCCATTGCCAATCACCCCATCGATCCCCCGTCAGTGCGGAATTCTGGACTTGACAAATCGCTTGATGACATTGTGATGCGGGCATTGGAAAAAGATCCGAATGCTCGTTACCCAGACGCGGAATCGATGCGTAAGGCAATCGACGAATATTTAACGCTCGAACAGCAAAATACCAATGGAAAGAACAGTGCCGGAAGCAGCAAGCAAAGTGTGCTCGATTTTCTTTTACGTCGGATGCGTTTCAAAATGGATTTTCCAGTGCTTTCTCATCACATCATGGAAATTAACAACAAAGTAGCGAAAGCCGATGAAACATCGGTAGCTGATCTCGCCAACACCATTTTGAAAGATTATGGCCTAACGAGCAAATTACTCAAATTAGTTAATTCATCATATTATCGCCGATCTTCAACCAAAATTTCCACGATCTCGCGGGCAGTAGCGTTGCTCGGATTTGAACAAGTGCGTACCGCCGCGTTGGGTTTAATGTTGATGGAGCATATTCGCAATGGAGAACAGCGAGATGAACTCAAAGATGGCGTCATCGCTAGTTTTCTGAATGGAGTCATCGCCAAGGATATGGCGGAGAAAATAAAATTCAAGGAGCCAGAAGAAGCCTTCATCTGTGCCATGTTCCATAATTTAGGGCATTTGCTTACAATTTATTATTTTCCAGAAGAGTACAATGAAATTAAGGAACTAATCGAAAAAAAAGGCATCAATGAAGAAACAGCCACTAAATCGGTGCTGGGATTAAGCTATAAAGACATCGGTCAAGGAATCGCTCAAGCTTGGCAATTTCCCGATAAAATCACTAAAAGTATGGAATCTTTACCAGAAAAAAAATTAGCCAAGCCATCCACAGATACGGATATATTGCGACTCTTATCAAATTTTTCTAGTGAATTAAGCAACGCGGCAACCAGTTCCGACGAAAAACGGCCTGAGAGATTGCAAGAGGTTACAATTCGTTTTAGTGGAGCACTTCCGATAACCAGCAAAAATATTGATGAATTGCTTCGCACTGCGACTACTAATGTACGCAAGTATTCGGATGCTCTAAGTATTCAATTAGAAAGCAGCCCGTATTTCAAACGTTGGATGCGCGGCATTACGGGATTTTCTTCTGGCGTGCCGTCCACGAGCGCTACAATTGATGCGGCTGCTTTTAATGCCAATGATGTGACTAAAAACAATCTTGAAAACTCCTCTGAGGAGAACCCAGAAAAGATCATGTTGGACAGCATTCATGAGATATCTAACGCTTTGCTGGAAAATTATAATCTTAACGAAATATTAATCTCTGTCCTGGAAACCATCTATCGAGGATTTAATTTTTCCCATGTCCTATTTTGTGTGCTTGACAAAAACCGAGTAACGGTTAATGTCCGTTTCGGATTTGGTGACGAAATTGAAAAAATTATGCGTGGGATGCATATTTCATTGAAAAATAAGCCGGATATTTTTAATATCTCCATTAACCAGGGGCGTGACATAATTATAACCGATATTGATGACAAAGTTTTTTCTGCTTTCATTCCAAATTGGTTTCGTCCATTACTTCCGGCACGCAGTATTCTACTTTATCCAATTATGGTTAAGGGAATTCCGATTGGGCTTATCTATGCCGACCATGATCAAAAAGGCGCGCTAGGACCGAAAACTCCATTAAATTTACTGAAAACTTTGCGTAATCAGGCAGTCATGGCCATCAAACAAAAAGCATCTCGATGATTCCAGAATAAATCAACGGTGCTTAGTTTTTTCATGAAAAAATACTTATTTTCAACAGAGCATGCCAGGTGTTAAGATTGAATCATCAGAAGTTACACAAATTTTTTTGTGTAATTATTAATTAGGAGTTACGTAGTTAAAATTTAACCGTTTGATTTCGCTAACAAGTCACTAAAAGGTTATCTTTTGCAACTGATTGAAAATGTTGTATTTAAATTTTTAAACAGCGTAACTCCTAGTCAAAATCAATCCACACCAAACTGTGTCATCCCGAATGCATGGTTTACCTTACAGATAAATTAACAGTGGCCATGGACTTACTTTCTCTTCTTGTTGCCTTAGCATTCGACCGAATCGACCAAAGTCGGACCAGCGTGCGTCTTTTATCCACCTTAATTGCTTCATTATGCGGCGGATGGGGAATCCCAGGAGTGATTGCGCTGGTTTCGGCGACATTTTTAACTCATGGTTTACTTCTAAGTTTATCATCGCTGTTGGGAGGTATCTTTGGCGCGGCGGTATTAATCGTTTGCCTGGGGCTGGGTGAGCTGATAAATGGCGTGAGTGAATATTTGACTCAACGCCTCCGTGGTGATGAGCAGAATGCCTGCCGTCTAGCATCCGCTCTGATCGGACGGCAGGCTTGCGATGGCGGGGTACGTCTGGCGCGGGAAATGCTGGCAGGCGTATTGGTGGAAGGTCATGCACGCGGTGTTGGATTACTTTTTTGGTATATTTTTTTGGGACCCGCAGGCGCGTTATTAGCGGTTCTGATGCGTCGTGTCGCCCTGCCAAATTGCATGGCTGGGAACACCTCGCCCCTGGCGGGGACTCTTTATTGGATAATTGATTGGCTCCCGGCGCGGCTCTCGGCGCTTTCATATGGGTTGGCCGGCAGCCTTACTCATGCCCTTGGGAACTGGCGCGCCCGGGCATGGAATTGGGATTCTCCCAATACGGTGGTGCTCGTCGCTAGTGGTACTGGAGCACTACTGTTGGAGACCGAGACCTCGGGTGATTCTCTTTCCACGGCTAGCTCCGAGGAACAAGACACGGCGGTGAAAAACGCCTTGGCCCTGGTCACACGCGCCCTTGTGGTTTGGGTAACCGCAGTAGGTCTAGTTACCCTGGGTGGATGGTTAAAATAATTTAGGAGTTACGCAGTTGAAAAAATAGATTCAATATTTTCTATCGATTCAATAGATAATCTTATTAGTTATTTTCTATTTGAATCAAATAATTAAAGTTAAACTGCGTAACTCCTACCTAAATTTATCACAATTTTGAATTGCTGATTTTTAGCTTCCGACCGTTGTGGCCTACATCATGTCTGTAACATTAATTGGTATTCCCGCCATTTTGCTGTACCTCATCGCTGGCTGTCTGTTAGCACAGCGGCTGCTGCATCGACCAGAAAAAAAATTTTTCAACAAGGGATACATCATTGCTATTGCCCTGGTGGGAATCATGTTACACGCCATGGTTCTCGCTCGGGGTATTTTGACCGGAACCGGCTTGAACCTCGCCTTTTTTCACGCCGGATCATTGGTCACTTGGGTAATGGCGTTGCTATTCATACTCGCCACCCTAGCGCGGCCGCTAGAGAATCTCGGGGTTGCAATTTTACCTATTGCGGCGCTCGGCCTGTTCCTAGATTTACTGTTCCACACTCATCATGTAGTAGTCGAAAACCGCGCCCTGGGGCTTGACCTCCATATCATTTTTTCGATCCTCGCCTACGCTTTGCTTTCCATCGCTGCGGTCCAGGCGATCTTACTGGCCATTCAGGAATCTCATCTACGCCATAAGCATCCCGGGGGATTCATTCGTCTCCTGCCGCCCTTGGAAACCATGGAGACTCTGTTATTCCAAATGATTAGCCTGGGTTTTATCATGCTTACCTTGGCTCTTATCAAGGGTTTCGCCTTTTTACAGGATATATTCGCCCAGCATTTGGTCCATAAAACCGTCCTATCAATGGCTGCCTGGCTAATGTTCGCTATTTTGCTCTGGGGACGCCAGCGGTTCGGCTGGCGGGGACGAATCGCGATTCGCTGGACGCTGGTAGGCTTCTTGGTTTTGCTCCTCGGATACTTCGGCAGCAAATTTGTCCTGGAACTGATTCTTAACCGACGTTGAATCACCATTCAGGTATTTTTACGCCACGATGCACAATATCCCCTTGAGTTTACTCATCGTTGCGCTTGTGTCATGCGTGGCGCTGGCGGCTTTTTGCGCGGTGGCTGAAACTGGATTGATGGCGCTTAATCGTCATCGATTACGTCACCTCACCGCACGCGGCCAGCATCGCGCCGCCGTGGCTGCACGCCTGCTGGAACATCCCGAGCGCTTAATAGGACTGTTGTTGCTGGGTAATACTTTTTTTAAGGTCTGTGCCGCTGGATTGGCAGCTTTATTGGGTTGGCGCCTGGATGGAGACCTTGGAGCCGTGCTGGCGGCCGTGTTGTTGAGCCTGGTTGTGCTGGTGGTATCTGATCTCGCACCAAAAACGGCTGCTGCCTTGCATCCAGAAAGAATCGGACTGGCCCTTGCACCTGTGCTGTTTCCCTTGGTGTGGCTATTTACTCCAGTCGTATGGATGCTCAATGCCTTAACCCGGAGTGTCTTGTGGTTGGGACGATTGATTCCAGCTCGTGATGGAGTGAGCGAAGCTATCTCGCGGGAAGAATTACGCTCGGCGGTCAATGAAGTGACCGAAATCGTCCCGCGTCGTCACCTGCGCGTGCTGATCGGCTTACTGGAACTGGAAAACATCATGGTGGAAGATGTGATGGTGCCGCGGTCAGGAATTATCGGACTGGATTTGACCGAACCCTGGCCGAAACTCCTCGCCGACCTGACCATGACCAGCCATACCCACCTACCGGTCTATCATGAGAATCTCGATCAGGTGATCGGTGTTCTACATGTACGCGATGCTCTACCCCTGTTGATTCAGCCCAATTTTGACCCGGCGAGTTTGCGGCGTGTGTTGCGGGAAACTTATTTCATTCCTGTGGGCACCTCACTGCATACCCAGCTTTTGCATTTTCAACGTCATCGCCAGGGATTGGGGCTGGTGGTGAATGAATATGGCGATATCCGTGGTCTCCTGACCTTGGAAGATATCTTGGAAGAAGTGGTTGATGAGCTTGCGACGGAACCATCCGGCGGGTTGCACGACATTTACCCAGAACCCGATGGTAATTATCTGGTGGATGGTGGAGTGAGCGTGCGTGAGTTGAATCGTCAAATGGGCTGGAAACTGCCCATAAAAGGGCCTAAAACTCTGAATGGTCTCATTTTAGAGCATATGGAAGCAATTCCAGAGGTGGGCACTCAATTTTTGATGGCGGGTTACCCGATGGAGGTGATACAAATCGGCGGGAATGTTGTGAAAACCGTGCGCGTCAAACTCAAATCTGATCACGGTGCTTGACTGGCAGCAACAGGACGCGACCTGGTAATATCATTTTGGTTCTAAAGCATGTGAACCACCACGATGGTATATATCAATCAACTATTTTTTATTCGAGGTTATCATGGGTTTATCCGGTATTGGCTTTAGCGAGTTATTATTGTTATTCGTGATCGTCGTGCTATTGTTCGGCACTAAAAAACTTTCCACGTTAGGATCAGACTTGGGCACCGCAATTCGTGGCTTTCGTCAAGCCATGAGTGAGGGAAATCAACCTCCAGGAAATTCAACTCATTCGCCATCGAATTTATCCAATTCATCTGTCGTGCCTCCTGCCCCTCATGTGAATGAGGCTACAGTTGAAAAATCCCAGCCTGCACCCCGCGCCTAAAAGTATTCTATTCAATTAATCGTTTTTACGTGTGACGTGGGAACTAAGCCATTTTATTAATTAAGCAGTCCGTGGAGTTTCCGTGGATCTAACGAACTATCTAAACGCGATTCTCCTCGGCATGGTGGAGGGGGTCACTGAATTTTTACCCATTTCAAGCACTGGCCACCTGATTATCTCGGGTAATCTACTGCGATTTACCGGGCCGCGCGCCGACACCTTTGAAATTTTTATCCAACTTGGAGCAATTCTGGCGGTGCTGTGGAACTACCGCGAGCGATTCATCATGATTCCCGGTACATCAAAAGGAGAGCGTGGCACTGTGAATTTTTTGATGAATCTGATGGTGGCTTTTCTACCGGCGGCAATAGCAGGCTTTTTATTCCACAAATTGATTAAGTCTTACCTATTTTCACCCGTCAGCGTGGCTGCGGCATTGGTAGTGGGCGGAGTAGCTATTCTATGGATTGAACGGCGCCATCACTCCGTCAGCAGGGCATCGGTCGATGAGATGACGTGGCGTGATTCCCTAAAAGTGGGATTCGCTCAATGTCTTGCCCTCTTTCCTGGAGTCTCCCGAGCCGGAGCGACCATTATCGGTGGCATGGTTTTTGGATTATCACGCCGCACTGCCACCGAATTTTCTTTTTTCCTTGCGATCCCGACGATGTTTGCCGCCACGTTTTATGACCTTTACAAAAGCCGCGCAGCTCTCTCGCTGGCGGATATTCCGTTGTTCGCCTTAGGATTTGTGGTCGCATTTTTTAGCGCCTTGGTGGTGGTGCGCGCCCTGCTGATCTACATCAGCAAAAATAATTTTACGGTCTTCGCCTGGTACCGGATTATTTTTGGAGGCATCATTTTATTTTATGCTTGGTACCAACCTGGGGCCTTCGTCGCTTAAATGCTGGACAACTTCTAAAAAGTATTGTTGATAAGTATTGCCAGCTTATTCAGCGAATTGATGGTTATGCCTATACTTAAAACTACAACTACAAAAGGCAGCGTTTCCTCCCCTCGACCCTACGGGATCGAGGGGTTTCCACCCTGAGGCTCTATGAAAGGTACTTTTTACCTGCGTCTTGATCATCCAGTACCGGGAAAGGTCTCCTGGCACGCCAGCGACGGGGCTAACGGCAACGGAACATTGGCAGAGGTAGCGACGCTTACCACTGGGCGACGTATCGTAGTTTTTGTCGCAGGCGCTGAAGTGCTGTTGTTGGAAGCCATGCTTCCTACCCGCAAACGCGACCGTTTGCTTCAAGCGGTGCCTTATGCCCTGGAAGAGCACTTGGCGGGAGATGTCGAGACCTTTCACTTCGCGCTTGGTCAGTCATCTTCAACCCCGTTGGATACGACTTTAACCAATATTCCGGTGGTGGCGGTAGCGCGCGCGCGTATGGACGCATGGCTGGCAGCCCTGGGCGAGGTAGGAATCAATCCTCATGCTTTGGTACCAGATATCCTGGCGATGCCACTTGTTCCCGGCACTTGGACCTTACTACGCGAACCAGGAATCACCTTGTTGCGTACTGGTCCCCAGGCCGGAGTCGCCTTGGAACCGGAATGGCTGACGATTGCTTTGGAACAGGCAGGTGAACCACCTACCGCGTTACGGGTAGCAAGTTATGGCTGGTCATCGTCGCCTCCGACCTTACCGCCGCTGCCAGTAGCCATTGAGGAGCTTCCTTGTCCGGCAGGGTCACTGGCGTTGTTGGTAGCAGGTTATCGTCCCAATGAAACAATTAACCTTCTGCAGCGATCCTATAGTCGCCATGAACAGTTGAGTCGCTTATGGCGACCATGGCGTGCTGCTGCTGTCCTGCTGCTGGCGTTGGGAGCATTACAATTCATCGGGTTGATCATGGAAAAGCAGCGATTGAGCGCCGAAGATGTAAAGCTGCGTGCCCGCATGACGGACATCTATCAACGCGCTTTTCCAGAGGCGCGTCGGATCGTAAATCCTCGCGTTCAGATGGAGCAACGGCTAAATGCCTTACGTACTCAACCTGAAGGAGGAACGGATAGTCTGCTTGGCTTATTGGCGCGGGTGGCGCCAGTGATGGGAGCCACTGAAGGATTGGAATTGCGCACCCTGCGTTATAAGGATGGCGGCGTGGAATTGGATCTCTCCCTGAAAAACTTGCAACTTCTCGATCAGCTTAAACAACGTCTCGCTGACAAGGGCCTTGAAGTGGAAATTCGCTCGGCGCGCGCTCAGGGAGAAAACGTCGATGGCCATCTCCTAATTAAGGGCAAGGCGGCACGTTAAGTTATTAGGAGTTACGCAGTTTAATTTTAACTGTTTGATTTCGCTAGAAAACAAATAAAGGATCATCTTTTGCTACTGATTGAAAATGTTGAACCTATTTTTTCAACTGTGTAACTCCTAAGTTTTGTAAGTTCTGTTCAAGTTGCGACGTTACCAATCCCGAAAAACCGTGAAACTTTTAAACTGGATAATATCCTGCCTGCATTTCGTGGGAAGTTTTTTTTCTTTTCTATGGAACCGCTTTTTTGAGGACCGCAGTCTGGAGGTGGCCTCAGAACTTTCTTACATGACCTTGATTTCCCTTGTCCCTTTGATGACCGTAGCGGTATCGGTTGCGGGTGCTTTTCCGGTGTTCGCTACCATTCAGCGCCTGATCGAAGATTTTATTTTCACTAATTTTGTACCGACCTTCGGCGCTGTGGTTCAGCAATACCTGCAACAATTTACCTACAACGCATCACGCCTGACGGCGTTGGGAATTTTGTCCCTGGTAGTCACATCGTTGCTCACCATGTCCACCATTGATACCAGTTTCAACCGTATTTGGCGGATACGGGTGAAACGTCGAGGACTGGCGAATTTTACCGTCTATTGGGCGGTACTGACCTTGGGGCCGATGCTGATCGGCGCCAGTCTATTACTGACATCGCGGATCTTTTCCACGCCTGAATTCGCGGCGGCTACCGAATCCTTGAGAATACGCGGAGTATTGTTAAGCATTACCCCTTTTCTCGCTACCACCCTTGCTGCGTTTTTACTCTATGTAGTGGTACCCAACCGGGCGGTATCTTTTTTTCACGCCTTGATAGGCGCTCTGGTGGCGGCCTTGTTATTCGAGGCCGCCAAACGTGGATTTACCTTTTACCTCACCACGGTCCATACCTATGAAACCATATTCGGGGCGATGGCTGTAGTTCCGGTGTTTTTAATCTGGATTTATACCTCGTGGCTGGTGGCTTTATTGGGAGCAGAAATTGCCCATGCCTTTTCAGCCTTTCCCGCCTGGTTGCGAGTGGGGAGTTCTTTGGGTGCGGAGCTGGTATGGGCTTTTCGGGTAGTTGGTCACCTATGGGAGGCACAGAGAACTGGAAATTCCGTTACCACGCGCGCGTTACTGGCCTATGAGCCGGGTCTATCGGAAGATATGCTGCTCGACCTCATCACAACTTTTTCCGCTGCGCGGCTAATCCAGCGTACTGCCGAAGGTGCCTGGATTCTAGCCAAGGACATGAGTGAAGTAACTTTGTTGGATCTCTATCGACTGTTGCCCAATTCCGTACAGGAGGTTAATCCCCGCACTGGTGATTCCTGGAATGATGCCCTGGCTAGGGTAATCATAGCGGTCTACGGCGAGATACGCCGAGTCATGGATATTCCTCTTAAAAATCTTTATCTGGATGGACAGCGCGAGATACGACCGGATCGAGTAAAAAATTCTGAAATTTTTTGAAGTCAGTGCGCACGGAAATTTCGCAACAATTTATATTTTCTGTACGTCGTGATTGCGTTCATCCGTGCAATATCCCAGCCGGTGCGTCCATCCAGAATACCCAGGCGTAGAAAATAAGTTCTAAAAAATGCCCAGAAAGCACGTAATGGCGCATCCAAGAGCACGGCTTTTTTTCCTTTTTCGAGCATCTGCTGTGCCGCAGCGAGTGAATATTGCTCAATTTTACGTGTTACATCGATTTTGTTTCGATAGCTGTAATGCAACAAGGGAAATGATAATTTCGCAGTTGTCCCGTGCAAAATTAAACTTTCATGCACCAGGCTATCCGAAAAACGCCCTTTTTCGCGCTTGAACAAGCGTAAGACATAATCAGGATACCAGCCGCAATGACGCACGAAATTACCGCAAAATTGCGATTTTCTTGGAATAAAAAAACCATCCGCTTGATGTTCCCTAATCGCTTGTAAAATTTCAATTCGCAGTTCTGGAGTTACTCTCTCGTCGGCGTCCAGGGAGAGAACCCAATCCATGCTGGCATAATCTAGGGCACGATTTTTCTGCGCGCCAAATCCCGGCCAATCATGAAGATAAACATGCCTGGTAAATTTACGTGCGATACTTGTCGTGGCATCCTCGCTACCAGAATCGACGATGATAATCTCATCTGCCCAGGATACGGATTCGAGAGTTTCATATAGATTAGCTTCTTCATTCTTAACGATTAGTACAACAGATATCGTAACCAATGGTCTACTCCAAGGTCCCGGCAGTCGCGCAGCATCCCATATTTGTCACGCCATTGCTTGGTCATTCGGTATGGGAAAGCCTGGAGGCGCGGGGGATTCCGATTCGTACCGGCTGTCGCGGGGGCGGGAGTTGCGGCCTGTGTCGGGTGCGGGTGTTGGATGGTGCGGTCCATTCGCACACTGCCCTGGAACAGCGTCGCCTGTCGGAACGTGATCTGGCCGAGGGTGTGCGTCTAGCTTGTCAGCTGCGACCACCTGGTGGGATCACGGTCGAACCGTTGCTGCGGATGCCGCGTCACGAATGGCGTCCATTGCCCACCGAGGACGAGATTCGATCCACCCTCGCCACGTCCACCTTGACGTGCGCCGAGACCGCCCCTAATCACAGTTTTGGTCTCGCGGTTGATCTGGGCACCACCCAGATTCGCATCGCCCTTTGGAACCTGACTAACCACGAGCTGGTGACGACTCGTCATGGACTCAATCCACAGGCCCGTTTCGGTACCGATCTCCTGACCCGCCTGGCGGCGGCTACGTCCGGGCACGCCGAGGAACTTGCGCGACTCGTAACTGAATCCATTAGTGAGGCACTCAACGACATGCTCGCCGTGCGGGCGCTCACGGGTAAGGTCCGACGAGTGGCGGTAGTCGGCAATACCGCCATGCTTGCCTTATTGACCGGGAAAGGTACAGACGACTTACTCCATCCCGACGGTTGGACTCGTCACATTGAATGTCAACCGACGACGACAGAATCTTGGCGACAGGCGTGGAATCTCGCCGATGATGCCCGGATTGGCGTAATCCAACCCTTAGCGGGTTTCGTCGGCTCGGACTTGCTGGCTGGATTGATTGCCACGCGGCTGACGGAAGGGCGGCGAGCTTCGTTGTTCATTGACTTCGGCACCAATACCGAGATTGCGCTTTGGGATGGTCAAGTTCTATACGTCACTTCCGCCGCCGGTGGTCCAGCTTTCGAGGGCAGCGGCATCCGCGACGGGATGCCTGCCGAAGCAGGAGCAATATCTCAAGTTGATCTCGGCCTCGACCACACGCCGATCTTGCGGGTCATTGGCAATGGCGAGCCACTTGGCCTCTGTGGCTCGGGCCTAGTTGACGCGGTGGCGGTCCTGCGGCAAGCGCGTCTCCTGTCACGCGCTGGGCGTTTCGCCGCTGAAGTTGATCCACACGGCTTCGCGCTGTCGCGGTCGCCTCGGGAGATTCTCCTGACCAAGCGCGATATCGACCTTTTTCAGCGCGCCAAGGCGGCGGTCGGTGCGGGAATTTCCTGCTTGCTGGAACAGGCCGGCCTGAAAACTCGTACCCTCCAGCGTTTGTGCATCGGTGGGGCATTTGGTCGCTATCTCAGGTTGAGTAGTGCGCGAGAAATCGGGTTACTTCCCGCCATGCCTTCGGAGCATATCGAAATATTGTCGGAATCCGCCCTGGTGGGTTGCAGTCGATTATTGCAAGAACCCGATCCGGATAAAATACGCGCTGAAATCCTGGATACGGCGTATTTCATTAATTTGGCCCACCATCCTCGTTTTGAGGACCATTTTATTCAGCACCTCAGCCTCGACGCGCGCCTTTTAGAATTAGAATAACAAGCGTCCTGCCCCAATTCCCAAGGAAATCCCTCCATGTTGGCGCAAGTGATTAGCACTTATAATGAAGCACTCTTTGACACCGATCGCGATCAGGCGCTTTTGGTAGTGCATGAAGCGGTTAAAAATGGCATGCTCCCAGAAGATATCGTTTTCAAGGTGGTCATTCCGGGCATCGAAACGATGATGAAGGCCATCAGCGAGGATATCGACGCTAATCTCGCCCAGCATTTCATGACCGCCCAAATCGCGCTCCAGGTGACCGAGGAAATGTTACCGCACTTCCTTCATCCGCCGGTGAGCATTGGTCGTGTCGTGCTGGGCACCGCCAAGGGTGACCTGCATTCGCTGGGTAAACGCATTCTCACGGGCTGCCTACGCTCGTTGATGATTGAGGTGATCGACTTAGGCGTCAATGTCGATCCCACACGTTTTGTTGATCAGGCGGTGACCCACGGAGCAGATGTTATCGGCATCTCCGCGATGATGATGCATACCGCCGATGGTGAGGAAGGTTGCCGCCGGGTGCGCCGAATTCTCCAGGAGCGTGGCCTGGAAAACCGCGTTCGCGTCGTGGTTGGTGGCGCACCGTTTCGATGCGACCCCGATCTGTGGCAACGAGTTGGGGCTGATGGCTGGGCACCCGATGGAATTAGCGCGGGGCGAGTGATTACCAATCTGATTCACGAGATCCATGCATGATAACGCCCTCGGAACGACTGCTTGCGACGGTGAATGGTCAACCCACGGATCGCATTCCGATTTTTTGCAACCTGCTCGACCAGGGCGCACGCGAACTGGGCGTGGCGTTGCGTGATTATTATCGTGACGGTACGTTGGTCGCCGAGGCGCAGCTGCGCATGAGGGAAAAGTACGGCCATGACAATGTCTGGTGTCTCTCTTACGTTGGCAAGGAGGCGGAACTGCTCGGCTGTCGCGAAATTCTTTTCGCTGAGGACGGCCCGCCCAACGTCGCCGATTTCGTCATCCAGGAACCTGCGGACATTCATAAACTGCATGTACCCGACGACCTCACTACTCATCCTGCCTTTCGCGCCACGCTTGACTGCTTAAAGGTGCTACGAGCCGAAATTGGGGGCAAGGTGCCGATCTGCGCCTATCTCACTGCGTCAACGACCTTGCCTGCGATGTTAATGGGAATGGACAAATGGTTGGAACTGCTCCTGTTCGGTCCAACTGAATTACGTGACTTGCTGTTGGCCAAGTGTTGCGATTTTTTCCACAAGCAGTACCACGCCTACCGCGCGGCAGGAGCGGATTTACTTTGTTATTCCAGCCCGTTCACCTCGACCGACTTTTTGCCGCGCCGCCTTATTCGGGAATTCACCTTACCGTGGATGGAGCGTGACTTGCTCCCATGCGGATTCGAGGGTGTAGTTTACTTTTGCGCGCAAGCGCGGGTCGTGCCGTCCCTCGATTTAGTATTGGAACGTCTTCCCCCGCCCACAACCGTTTACCTTGGCCCGGACGAGGATAGCGCCGCCGCCAAGCGAATCGTCACGGACCGCGCCCTGACCTGTGGCATCATCAACGATATCAAGCTGTGCCGCTGGAGCGAGCAGGAGGTGCGAGTCGAGGTCAAACGCTTGATCGAGATGGGCAAGCCGGGCGGTCGCTTTTTTATCGGCACCTCGGTGATGCCTCTCGCGATCCCCGAGCGCAATATCCATGCTTACATCGAGGCCGCGTCCGAATACGGATGCTGGAACGAAGGTAATAATTGATATGTCATTGCCCCCTCTGCTACTCGGCTGCGGTATTTTTGCCAAAGAAATTGGCCATCTCATCGCAAAAAATGGTTGGGAAGTAGAAACGGTATTCCTTGATTCGGCGTTGCATAATTATCTCCAGCGTTTGGAAAAGGGCCTCACCGGTAGCCTCGCCAAGCGCCATGGCCGTGATATCGTGGTGTTTTATGGTTGCTGCCATCCACTGATTGACCGTTGGATTAGCAGTGCGGGCGCAACGCGGGTGGTGGGTCAGAATTGCGTCGAGATTTTACTTGGCAAGGAACGTTTTGACCGTGAATTGGAAAACGGCGCGTTTTTTCTACTAGAGGAGTGGGCGCTACGCTGGGATCGAATTACTCGGGAGCTTTATGGTGCTAATCCCGAGGTTATTCGAGAAATCTTTCGAGGTGAATTGAGCAGAATGCTCGCTATCCGTACTCCATGTTCTGCTAATTTCAGCGCGCTAGCCGAAGCTGCGGCGGAAAAAGTTGGATTACCGCTGGAATGGACCGATGTTGGATTGGAGCATCTGGAACAAGTATTGGAAACAGCCCTGCGAAATAAACTTCATGAGTAGCAATATTTAACCCAAGTTGCCACCTATCCGTGGTTGCAAGGTTTCCGCCACAACGCGCACAGTGGAATGCGGCTTCAGGGGTATAGGTAGCAACTTGGGTTATTTAGTTAAATTTTTAACGCAAAAATAATTGACATCCTCTGGTCAAAATAATTGAATCTATGCAGGCAGACAAATTAAATAAAAATCATCAGTATTAGAAATTTTTCGGTTAATTTAATGCCATTGATAACCAAAAAATTTTACCCATTTTGGTAATTCTCATGCAACGAACCATATTTTTTGTTTCGGATCGTACCGGTATTACCGCCGAAACCCTAGGACATAGTTTACTAACACAATTTGATGATATTCAATTCAAAAGTGTTAATTTGCCATTCATCGATAGTATGGATAAGGCAAAACAGGCCGTTGAACAAATTAATGTAGTATCTCGTCGTTCACACGATCGTCCGATTATTTTTAGCACTCTCGTTAATCAAGAATTGCGTGAGATTGTCGCCAGGGCAAATGCTGCATTTTTTGATTTTTTTGGAGCGTTCATCGGCCCCTTAGAACAAGAATTTAACACTAAATCTTCTTATGCCATTGGCCGTAGTCATGGACTTGTCGATAATACCGTTTATGGTGTAAGGATGGACGCGGTAAATTTCGCGTTGGCCAACGATGACGGAACAACTACGAGGAATTATTCCAAGGCCGATATTATTATTATCGGCGTATCTCGCTCGGGAAAAACACCAAGTTGTCTATACTTAGCTCTACAATTTGGAATTTATGCCGCCAATTATCCATTGACCGAGGAAGACCTGGAAGGCATACAGCTTCCGGCCATCATCCGGCCCTATCGAGAAAAACTTTATGGATTGACCATTGAGCCAGAACGATTGCAAAAAATTCGTCATGAACGGCGCCCAGACAGTCCCTATTCTTCGTTACGTCAATGTCAATATGAAACTCGTCAAGCCGAGGCCATTTTTCGTGCCGAACGAATTCATTATCTTTCGACCACCACCTTGTCGGTCGAGGAAATTGCTACTACCCTTTTAGCGAGTACAGGCATTGAGCGACGCCTGTTTTGAAGGCAACGCGTTTTCACCATGCTAAAGTCACATGGTGCGTTGGGAAAGATTTTCCATTCCGAAGGAAATGTCCAGGGCCATTTCGTCTAAAAGCTGCATCATATCGGGATCAAAATAATTGGCATCGTGGGCATAGGCCAACAAGACATGAGTGGTATGTCCGAACTCATGTAAGGGGAACATAGCAAAAGAATGAATATCATAACGATGGAAAAGGTCACTCCACGGAGACAATAATGAGTGTGTCAGGATATCGGGGAAAACATGATGATTCCCTGCCAAAACTTCGGCCATGATATGACTCGGAATTGCATCGAAGTCGCGCAACTCTGGTTGTTGCAGCAAATCCTCAGCGGGTCCGTAATGGGCATAAGTAACCAAGTTTGGTGATTGGCCCCGCTGACCGATAATACAGGCGAGACGAAAACCGCCATGGGTTACCGCTATTTGACAAACTGCATCGAAAAGCCCATCCCTAGTTTTGACCCGAATAATGGCTTGGTTAGTCTCGGTCAATGTTTGGTAAATACGGGTCAAACGAGTGACACGTTCTTCTGCCGCCTTGCGAGCCGATATGTCTTCAATGACGGTAATAAAATAATCAGCTCGCCCAGCGGCATCGCGCACCAAAGAAGCGGTAATCGCGATCCAGGTATCACTGCCATCCTGACGCCGGCAACGTTGTTCCCAATGGTCATGCGGAACCGTGCCGACCAAAAGCCGATTCATTGCCGCGACATCTGCGGTGGTGTCACCAGGCGGGGTAAGATCACGGAAAGTTTGCTCCATCAGATCCATGCGACTGTAACCCACAATTTCGCATAGGCGTTGGTTGAAGCGCATCCAGTGGCCGTCGGGAGTCAAATGGGCAATACCCACCGCTACCTGTTCGAAAGTAGCGCGAAACCGCCGTTCTGCTGTCTCTAATGCACGTACCTGGGCCAGTTCATTGAGGGCAATGCGTAAACGCTGTTGCTGCCAGAGCATTCCAATGAAGGCTGCGGCCACAACTAGCGCCGCCATGGTCAATCCCCCCGCTACCCAGGCTAGATTACGAATACCCGCCACTGCCTCTTCCTCGTCCATTTTGGCAATCAGCGTCCAGTTGGTGTCGGGCACTTGTAAGGCGACTGCTAGAACTCGTGTCTGACGGTAATCCTGACCGCTAATCAGTCCCTCTTGGGCGTGAAGCGCCTGTACAGCCATTGAATCGGCGACATTCACCGATTGACGCAGGGTAAGGGCAGTTCCCTGACGATGACGCAGCTCATTGAGATAAACAATTTCATCGCCCTCGCGGCGGATGAGTAATGTCTCACCGCTTGCACCCGGCAATGGCCAGGACTGAATAAAAGGATATAGATAAGCATTGGGTCGCATCTCAAGAAAAACTACTGCGGGCATTCGTCCACCCCCGGAAGCGGCCACCGGTGCGACGTAACCCATCTGGATGGCGTTGTCCGTTGAGCGACGGTGGAGATCAACCAGGGTTAGCGTCCCGGTGCGCATTGCCTCGACGGCTGCGGCGCTAATGCGTTCTGACACGACCAGCCCCGGTCCAACCCCCAGCAGCAGATGTCCCGTGGCATCGAGAACTGCGACATTGGTGTAATTAGAACTGCCACGTACTCCTTCTAGGAGGGCGAGGATCTGATCTCGATCTGCGTTATCGGCATACTTGAACCAGCCTCCCAGGGCGATGCGTAGCGTGGGGCCACGCGCGAGCGCATCGACATCGGCGCGGCGTTCCTCAAGCCAGGCGGAAAGGGTTGTAACCTTGAGGCGAGCAATCGCTCCTAGCGCGTCGAATTCATGGACGCGCAAAGCGTTGGAAAGACTGTGAAAAGCGATTGCGCCGACGATGGCAATCGTGAGGGTGAGTACCAATAATACGGAAAGCAATGGCCATGGACGGCCCTGCACTTCAGGGTTGGTCATCGAGGTTGTGGCGACGGGAATGGCGCGCAACGCTAGGAGAAGCAGCATTGCGGTCACAGCAACGAAAGCCAATTCGTTCATGCGACTAAGCCATGCCGCAGCCGTGACATCCGCGAGACCGGAGAGCATCTGGCCAGACCAGAAAAACCACAGCACGGCAAAAATTATGTAACTCAAAACAACTTTCAGGATGAAGCGATTACGGGAAGATTCCCAGCTTTTTCGTGCATGTCTCTTCCAGTTTTCAATCATGGTTGCCATCGAAATTCAACCGCAGGTATCAGGCTAACTAAATTAATCAGGAAGAATATGATTGTCGGAAATAATTTGGCCGTCCTTGATTCGTGTCCATACTCCCTGACGCACCACCCGGCGCTTGCCATCCAGGGCGAGACTACCGGTGACTCCTAAAAATCGGGCGCTAGCATCACTCTCCAGGCGCGTCAGCTCTCCCATCAGTTGAAAAGCGTCCACTCCCAGGGCATAGATTCGACGATAGGTAACATAATCTTTCGGCCATAGACGTTCCAGATCGGCGCGCAACCGCGCAGCCATTGCATCAGGAGAAATAATCCAAGGTATGTCAATAATTCGTGCATCGGGAAGTTTACGATCCTGTTCCGTGCCGGCGAGAACATGAGAGGTAGCGTATACCGGAAGTCTGGCCTGGCGTAATACAGGAGAGAGACGCAACGCCGATTCTGCCGGGGCAGCTAGAAATACGAAATCACCGCCCTTAGATGGTGGGTTCGCTCCCGAGGCTAAAGACTCACTGCGCGCTTTCAATAAAGTAGCGAGCAGGTCTTCGGGTTTAGTTTCAGCAGCTATCAGACGCACCACGGTTCCGCCAATCCCCTCCCAGCGGATACGAAAGGCTTGTCGTACCCGATCTCCCCAGTCATTGCCTGAAGTCACGACAAAAGCCCGAGTATAACCATCGAGCCATGCCTGTTGAGCAGCCTGCCGAGCCTCATCAGCCGGGGCGAGACCAAATTGATACAGACGCGCTGGAACTGCTGCGTTTTCGGATAGATAGTTCATGGCAAGGGTCGGACAGGGCAAATCATCTTTGCCTTGAATCAGGGTCTGGACCTCCTCCTTGGTGAGTGGCCCGATAATCAACCCAGCTCCCGCCGCGACGGCCGATTGATACGCCGCTTTAACCGCGCCGCCGCTAAACGGATGAAATGTCACGGTTGGCCGATCTCGTGGATACACCGCATACCAGGCAGCGAGAAAGCCATCGCGCACCGCAGCAGCCGCGCGTGCTGCCGGACCATCGGAGGGCAGCACCAACGCTACATGAGACACCAACATCTTTAACGTCGGCGGCACAACTGATGGTGATGAGGAGAAGGAACGGGGAGGACGGGATAATAACTCATTGATCAATTCTTCGGTAATCGGATGTGTTTTATGACGTAAACGCCACGCCTGTACCGCTGCGGTTAAATCATTCGGGTTTTTTCCTTGGGAAGCGCGTTGAATTTGTGCCAATTCAGCCCATGGTCCAAGAATCGGATCACCAGAGGCGGAGAGGGCGGCTAGATCAGCATCCACCACAGTCCGCAATGCCTCCCATAACGCCTTGCGATTCGCCCGCACTTTCTCTGGTTCCACCAGCAATGGCGCGATTTCCGACAATACCCGCGCTGCCCCTACTCCTTGATTTCTGGTAAGGAGTGCCCAAGCGCGTAGTTCGGCTATCTGAATACGCAACGCAGTAGCTGTCGTGGGTTGCGGTAGACCTTCCAGGGCCGTCAGTACCTTGGCAGGATGATTACGTACTCGTGCCAACTGCGCCATCAGTAGGCGGGTCTCGATAATCGACGAAAAATCAGGTGAGGCAAACGTAGCCGCGTTCAAGGCCTGTTCCGCCGCATCAGGGCGACCAGCTCGCAACCAATTTTCGGCGGCAGATAGGAGATAACCGCTTTTTGTTTTTCCCGATGCAGTTTTTGCCAGGCGTGAATATTCCTCTGCTTTCTGTGCGTAATTTTCAGCGGAACGTGAACTACTTGGAACGTAACCAGTAGAAGTACAGGCAACAAGCAAGGTAACAAGGCAAACACCAGCAAGATGAAAAAGCATCGCCGCAGCGATTTTGCCACGATGCTCGAAAATGGAATATTTTCTTTTCACAATGATGAAAAAATCCATATATTCTATAGAATTACGCAGTTGAACTTGTAACCTTATAAATGATTGAGTTTTTTATTTGCTGTCATTCTGCACGGAGGGCGCGTTAGCATCCGTAGTCGTAGAATAACTTAAGTTATTTTTCAATTACGTAACTCCTCATTTTTATGAGTGTTGGGCTGAAAAAATTAAGTGGATGGATAAATTTAGATTACCTGCTATTGATCCAGGAGAACGAAGATACCTGCAACAGTGACAAGGATCATCATAAACGTGTCAAGCCCACGGAAGCTGAAATGCAGCAACGGGATTAATCCATTCAAAATTAACCAGACGCCCAGTAGCCGCATCCCAAAATTTCTATTAAGTTTAATAGTTATCATCGTCTTCGAGAAACCTTTCGTATTTTTAATCTCAAAATCTGGCACTACTAGAAATTTAGCACAAGTATTGCAGTGCAGGAAATTTTTCAACATGAACACGCCATCATATTTTTGACATATTTGATCACATCATAGACATAGATTTGCAATATCCTTGCCACTGATAAGGAGTTTACTAGACACTTAAATTCTTGAAATTTAGGAATTACGCGATTAAAAGCAGGTTCAACATTATTCAACCACTTTATAGAAAAAACGATTATATGGTTACTTTTCAACTAAATCAAACAGTTGAGATTAAATTGAGTAATTCTGTCAATCATCTCTCGACCCATCGCATTCTGCAAAGGATTGAATTTTTTTGCTGTCATTCTGCGCGCAGTTGCAGAACGCAGAATTTCTATTAAATAAAGGAAAATCACCCCACTGCTAAAGCCGCAGGTTTTTATTGAATAAGGCCTGATTTACCAGCCTAAGTCCAAAACATCGGACTACGTTGCAACGAAGCACAAGACTCACCTACGAATGCTTCCTCATGGCTAAAGCCGGGGTATTTCGGAGACAATGATGATGAAAACTGCCAATCAAGAACAAATATCGATGCAATGCAGTAGATTTTATCCTCGTGGCCTTTTCGGGGAAATTTTATTGGGTGTCTTGGTCAGCATGGTCATCGGCGTCTGTTTCAGCATTTTAGCTGCGATTTTCATATTGATCTTAGCTAGTGGCGGGCGAATGGAGTCTATCCCTTCAGATGCTTTATCCATTATGTCCGTTCCTTTGACTAACCCGGTTCAATCTGCGCCACATCTGGCGCTTATGGCAAAAACCTCCCACTGAAATAACATCGAAGGACTCCAAGGATGGAGGACGACCCCGCAGCCCGGTTGCGTAGTGAAACGGAGCAGAGGGCGCCACGGCAGTGTGATCGGTGGTTTCGCCGTTGAATTCGCGATAGTCTGAGGTCATGGCTAGGGTAGGGGTTGTGTTAAGAAGACCCGGAAGATCACGTAAAACCCGCCGGGCGGTTGTCAACGTAAAGTTGCTACGGGCGGTAGGCCCGGACGTTATGCGCGTGGAGCGGTACAAGCCACCGAGGCTCGATTTAGCACAAGCTAGTCGATGACCGAGGACCGCTGTGAATCGCGAATTCTCTGGACTGATGAACCGAAGATGGACCGAGGTAAAATCAGTCACGGCGAAACTCCAACCAACACAACAATATGCAAAATCGAATAGGCTATGCGGTGGTTGGATTATTCGTGCTGCTACTGGGATTAGCCGCAGTGGCGGTAGCGTTATGGCTTGCGGTGGGAACTACGGACAAGGTCCACGATATCTATCGCGCCTATATGTCCGAGTCAGTTTCTGGTCTTAATCCAGAGGCACCGGTAAAGTACCGTGGGGTAGATGTAGGACGGGTGGCAAGCATCACTTTGGTACCCGACAATCCTGAATTAGTGGAACTAGACCTCTCTCTTAAACGGGGAACCCCCATCCGCCGCGATACTGTGGCAGTCTTGAAGACACAAGGTCTGACCGGTATTGCCTATGTAGAACTGACTGGAGGGAGTCGTAACGCCGAACCTTTATTATCTCAAAATGGCAATCCAGCGATAATCCCCACAGCTCCTTCATTGTTGGAGCGTCTGGATAACGCCATCACCACCGTCCTGGAAAAATTTGAAGTCCTCTCTGAAAACCTTGCCAAGGTTCTGGCTCCTGAAAACCAGAACGCCATCACCAAGAGTTTAGTCAACCTGGAAAGCATTACCAGTGCCGTGGCGCATCATACTGGCACCATTGACCAGATGTTCGCCAATGTTGGCACCACACTTGATAATACCGCCAAGGCCAGCAATACTTTGGTGCCACTCCTAGATTCACTGCGTCGTGGTACCGGTGCCATTGAACTGGCTGCACGAAATTTAGCCAAGGCCGGAGATCAAGCAAACCTAGCAGTGCGCGATGGTCACCGCAGCCTGACTCGTTTCAGCCAGGAAACCCTCCCAGAAGCAACGGCCCTGGCAACTGAATTGCGTGAGTTAATTTCGACCTTGAAACGGTTCACCGAGCAACTACAACGCAATCCTAATTCGCTAATTTTCGGACGCCGGGATCGGCCACCTGGCCCCGGCGAATAAGTTTTAATCCACGTCACCGTGTTAGCCGATCCGCATTAATTGCGGAAACGGCTATAGTCACTGGTTACATTCTGCACAAATTTGGCGCAATAGGAAAATTTTTAATTGGTCGTTATGGATCGCAGACGATCCAGAAGATATTGAACAAGTAACGATACAGGGCGTCCCGTTGCACCTTTTTTATCACCGCCAATCCAGGCAGTTCCTGCAATGTCTATATGCGCCCAATGAAATTTCTTCGTATACCGTGCAAGAAAACATGCAGCAGTAATTGCTCCACCTTCGCGGCCACCGACGTTGGCCATGTCGGCAAAATTACTTTTTAGCTGATCTTGATACTCTTCCCAAATTGGCAGCTCCCAAACCCGATCTCCACTAGCATATCCCGCATTCATTAAATCACGCGCCAGTTGATTATCGTTGGAAAACAGTCCCGAAGGGTGTTTTCCCAAAGCCACTATGCAAGCTCCAGTCAGGGTAGCGATATCGATAATGACCATGGGTTGAAAACGTTCAGCATAGGTCAAGGCATCGCACAAAATAAGCCGTCCTTCTGCATCGGTATTGAGAATTTCGATGGTTTGACCCGAAAGGCTGGTAACAATGTCTCCAGGTTTGACAGCATTGCCATCGGGCAAATTTTCAGTGGCGGGAATAATCGCTACCAAATTGACAGGAAGGGCGAGAGTAGCAACCGCTTTCATTGTTCCAAGAACCGCAGCAGCACCTGACATGTCAAATTTCATTTCGTCCATTTTTTCGCCGGGCTTAATGGAAATTCCACCCGAGTCGAAAGTAATCCCTTTACCAACTAACGCAATTGTATTATCCCTTTCATTGCCGCCATGGTATTGCAAAATAATTAATTTTGGTGATTGGCGGCTACCCTGAGCCACGGCCAGTAATGCTCCCATTTTCAAACGTTCCATGTCTTCTCGTTCCAATATTTCTAGGCTCAGGTGTCGATCTGGATGCAATTCAACCAATTCTTTTGCTTGTTGTGCTAAATAGGTAGGAGTGCAAAAATTGCTGGGAAGATTGGCCAAATCTTTGGCAAGACGTATTCCGGAAGAAATGGCGATAGCTTCCTGCAAAGCGCGCTCCCCGACTATTTGGTCATCTTGACTGGATAAATTCCACGATACACGATGCAATGCCCGAGGAGGAAAATTTTGTTTGCTTTTAAGCAAATCAAAGCGGTAGATTGCGCCTTCCACTGCTTCGGTAGCCATTCGTACTCGTCCGTGCAGATCACGTCCACGGACAGGCAATTCGGTTAAAGCACTTACGGCTTCCGCGCTTCCGGTACGACTCAACGCATTGACCATGTTGGTAATGGCATCACGATATTGAATATCGCCCAGTTCACATGCCTTGCCCGCACCTACCAATAATACCCGATCCGCGAGAATGCCAGAAACTTGATGCAGAAGCAGGGTTTCGCCGGCCCGTCCTTCCAAATCTCCCTGATTCAGTAACCTCGACAGAACCCCGCCACTCGCTACGTCAAGACGTTTCGCAGTAGGGGTGAGTTCCCGAGATTCAACCACTCCCACGACTAGACAGTCAGTTTTTAATTTTTCAGGATGATTGTTATTGATTTTATATTCCATAGCTTAAAATTTTGTATATGATAAATGAAAACTGCACAACCGCCAGTGGAAAAGCAGGCGAATCTGGATGTCGGACTTAAAATTCGGATATAGATCAGCTAAATTACCTAACGGTATCGGTTAATGACGCTGCTATTCTCCCGATGACAAGCAAGATCAATGATATAACAGAAATAGAATAACATCAAATAAAAATTTTCGATATTCACTAGGAGTTACGCAGTTGAATTTGTAACTCTACAGGATTGAGTTTTTTTGTCATTCTACGCGGAGGTCGCGTTAGCGACCGGAGTCGCAGAATCTATGTAGTTGGATTCTACGACTCCGCTTCGCTTCGCGCAGAATAACTTCCTATTTTTTAACTGCGTAACTCCTAACATGATTCATAAATTCAAATTGACGATTTGTTTTTAGGGCACACTGTAACTCGTAAATAATTCATTTTATTAATCACTATGATATGAATAGCCAATTGCTGAATGATATTGAAAATAATTTACATTTCCTCCGGCCTTTTTGGTTTTTGGCTTTGTTACCTCTTGGAGTCCTGCTCTGGCTCCTGTGGCGGCGGCGTCTTGTTGCCGGTAGCTGGCGGACAGTGGTAGATCCGCGTCTGTTGCCGTACCTGTTGTTAGATGCAGAGCCACGGCGACGTTCATGGCCATTGCTCGCGGTGGGATGCGCCGGACTGCTGGCGATTCTGGCCTTGGCTGGACCCGTGTGGCGGAAGCTGGAGCAGCCAGTGTTTCGTCAACCATCCTCGTTGGTGGTATTGCTTGATTTATCGCGTTCGATGGATACTGCCGATCTCAAGCCAAGCCGCCTGGAGCGGGCGCGCCTCAAACTTCAAGATATTTTACGCCGACGCCGTGAGGGTCAGACCGCCCTGGTGGTGTTCGCTGCCCAACCGTTCGTGGTCAGTCCCCTCACCAGTGATAGCCGTACCATCGCTAGTCAAGTACCGAGTTTGACCACCGATCTGATACCAGAACAAGGCTCACGCCTGGATCGCGCCATTGATCGGGCGCATCAATTGCTCAAGCAATCCGGGGTGATGGCGGGCACGGTATTGGTGATAGGGGATGACGTAGCAGGCACTCCGGCGCACGAACTGGAAGTCGCACTCGAACGTCTAGTGGCAGATGGTCATCGGATTGCCTTGCTCGGGGTGGGAACTGCCGCAGGTGCGCCCATTCCGATGACGGATGGTGGTTTCTTGAAAGACACACACGGCGCTATCGTGCTGCCGCGACTGGACGAGGCAGCCCTAGCGGAGGTGATGCGTCGTGCTCACGGACTCTACCGTTCGCTCACCCCTGATGACAGCGACCTGGATGCTTTGCTTGCCTTGATTGAAACTCGACGGGCCGACGCCGTGGCCGAGAACATGAAAAGTGACCAGTGGCACGAGGAAGGACCATGGTTGTTGCTACCGCTATTGGTCTTGGGCGCTCTTGCTTTTCGGCGCGGCTATTTGGTGGTGTTGCTGCTCCCGCTGCTGTCGATGCCACGTCCGGCCCAATCCCTGGATTGGTGGGCACCATGGCAACGTCCCGATCAGCGGGCGCAACAGGCCATGGACGCAGGTGACCCGGCTCGGGCCGCAGAATTGTTCCAGGATCCAAAATGGCGCGCAGCAGCCAACTATCGCGCTGGCAACTACCAAGCGGCCCTCGATGCCCTGAAGGGATATAAAGATTCAGAGTCCCTCTATAACTGCGGCAATGCCTTAACCCGACTCGGACGTTTGCCCGAGGCCATGGCGGCTTATGATGAAGCAATCAAGCGGGATCCCGACCATCAGGACGCAATCCACAATCGTGATCTTGTCAAGCAATGGCTGGATAAACAAAAAAAAGACGCAGCGCAATCGCCGGAGGGTGATAATCAAAAGGACGATCAAGGCAAAAACAAAAAGAACGATCAAACTAAGAACAAAAAGGACGATCAAAGCAAGAACCAAACGGACGAACAAGATCAACAACAAAAGGACGAGCAAGGCAATAACCAAAAGGAGCAAGGAAACCAACAAAAAAAACAACAAGAGAGCACTCAACAGAATCAGGAAAAACAACGAGAAGATTCTGACAGCAAGGAGTCTGATAATTTCGGTGATTCGCAACAAGGTTCATCGGGTGAAAAAAATGATTCGCGTGATGCTCCGTCAAATAATTCCGCGCAATCCTCCCGGCAGGATGATCACCAATCAGCATCGTCGCCGACTGAAAAATCCGAGTCGGTTACGTCCCGACCAGTGGACACCAAGGATTCGGACACAGTAGATATCAAGCAGCGTGAACGAATCCTGGCAGATGAACAATGGTTACGTCGTGTCCCAGATGATCCCGGTGGCCTGTGGCGACGTAAATTTCTCTATCAATACCGTAGCCAGCATCCCGCACGGGAGAATGAAAACACATCGTGGTAAAGAAAATTACCATCCAAAAAATTACCTTAGCTAGTGGCCTGGTTGATAATAAAAACCATGATGTCTGCGCATTCGTAACAGCGGCGCAACATTCCTGCCATTACCTGTACTGGAACCTTGTTTCCATCGTAAGTAAGAATGGTGCTGGGAACATTTCTAATTTCTTCTTGTTTTGCAAGAGATTCCATAACTTTTCCTATGCCTTCGTCCTTACTTTTTCCATCATCGGTGAAAAAATCGGTTATTTTATTGAGCGTCACCAATTTTTTAGGATACTGAATTAATTGGTACGCTGCCTGATTGCAGCTAATGATTGTTCCATGAAAATTGCAAATAAAAATAGCCAAAGGCATCATATTGAGCAGATCCATGAGAAACCATTGCTCATCGCGTACCGTATGTTGCAGGGTTACTTGTCGGTGCTGAATGTTTTGGTCACGCTCCCAACTATTGCAGGCATTACGTGCCAGTTGAATAATTTCATCCCCAGAGAGCGGTTTGTTAGCTAAAACGACATCATGCTGAAGAGCCATCTGGATTTCGTCAATACTATGATCACTATAAGCGGTAACAATAATAATATAGATGCGATCATCGATTTCTCGAATTAGCTGTGAAGTTTCCAGACCATCAATTCCTGGCGGCATACGGATATCAATAAATGCCACCGCAAAAGGAGTATCATTATCAAAAAATTGACGTGCAAGTTGCACGCCTGCCTCTCCTTGGGAGGCTATATGAACCTCAAACCGATCACCAGTGCTAATATCCATATCAGTAAGATATTTTTTATCTACATCGGCGAAAGCCATAAGGCCGGTTTTCTTTTTTTCATTTGAACCGGAACTACTGAAAATCATTTTATATGTTTTTAATAACTCTTGATCATCATCGATGACTAGGACTCTTTTATTGATAGACATTTGATTATAAACCTCTTTTGAAAGCCGTTGGAATTTTTATAACAAACATAGCGCCTTTTCCTAATCCGGCGCTATGCGCTTCAATATCACCACACAACAATTTAATGAAAATCGCTGCCGAGTGAAGACCAAACCCTGTACCCCCAACCTTGGTGGTCATTCCGTAATTAAAAATGTTTTTGATATTTTCTTCTTTTATACCGTAACCATTGTCTACAATAGTAATTTTCACGCCATCCAGATCAATTCTTTCCGCCGTGATAGTGATCAAGCCATCGAGATTTTTATTTTCCATGATTGATTCTCGGGCATTTTTGATCAGGTTAATCATAATTTGCAATATTTGCGTGCGCGGAAGAAAAACAAATCCCAGTGATGATGGAATCTGAATGTCTATCTTGATAGCATATTTTTTTAATAATTCCTCTTGAATCATGATGGAATCCTCGACCATTTGTGAAAGATTGAATTCTTTCCTTTCAATGACGGGACGAGCAGAATCATTATGGATTTTAACGATGCTCGCAATATGCTCGACTCCTTTTTTTATCTTATTGGCGTTTTCCAGTAAATCTTCCTTAGCAATCTTCAAGAATTCATGACCGGTATCTTCCATCGCCGCGATTAATGCCGCCAAAACTTGTTTTTCGGTTTGACCGCGCTGCATCTGTTTATGCGTGAGCGCACCAATTTTAGTAAGAATTTCTCCGGTTTCTACTAAATAATGGCTCCTGTTTTCCAACAACTCCGAACGATGGGAAATGCTCATGACGGCATTTCCAATATTGTGCAGCAGAGTGGCGCTCATTTCCGCAACCCCAGATTGAAAGGCAAGATACATCTCTTTTTCTTGTGCCCGCTTTCGCTGCGTAATGTCATGAAAGACAACCACCGAACCGATAGTTTCATTATTAATATTGATCGGAAAGCAGGAGTATTCTACGGGAAAGGATGAGCCATCGCGTCGCCAGAAAACTTCATTCTCCATCCAAATTCCATATCCTTTTTTTTGCGCGGCATGAATTGGACAGTCAGTGTCAGGGAATGGAGAACCATCGGCTCGGGTATGATGGATAATCGAATGGATCTTTTCTCCAATAAAAATATTATCATTGTCATATCCGAGGATTTCTAAGCCAGCTCGATTGACAAAGGTGCAGAGGTTCGCGTTATCCATGCCATAAATTCCCTCGCCGGTGGAAGAAAGAATTATTTGAGAGAAATCACGCTCCTGACGCAGAATCTGTTCAATTTTCTCGCGCTCGCACACTTCCTCGACCAGTTTATTTTTAGAAACAACGGCATTACGAAGTCTTCCTTCCACCAATTTTATCTGGCGGTAAAACAGTAATCCCAAAAACAAGATTAACCCAAGGGACACACCCAATAAAATATAATTATTGGCTAACACCAACTCTTCATATTTTGAAAAATCATAAATACCAATGATCCGACAGATAATTCGATGCCCAGTATCGTGTATTGGAATGGAAAATAAAGCTGTGCTATTTGCTGTTCTGGAGATGCTCGACATGGCATCGTCAGCCAGAAACTTGTTGTCCGCTAAATATTGTCGAAGACTATCTGGATATTGGGTATTTTTATTACCGATGAAAATCATGCGATGAAAGCTGTCCCAATCGACCATGGTGTTGAAAGTGCGGGAAGGATTTTTATAAGCTGATTTATCAAAATATTCTTTGTGCAGGAAAGTGTATAAGCGAGTACCTAAAATTTGTTGCACTTCTTCCACAAAGTGTTCCATTTCCTTGCCTAGCTCCAGATAACCAATGAGCTGTTTTCCATTCCACCACGGTAATACGGTCCTCAAGGTTAGTCCGCCGCTCATGCCGACTTCCAATCCAGAAACAAAGGTACCAGACTGTTCCGATTTTAGCAGAATAGGACGATTAACCAGATCTCCGTAAGTATCTGGATTATGCACGCGAAGGAAATTAACCCGGTTAGCGTTATGAAAATAAAAATGCGTGATATAATTTTCTCCGAAAGATTCCATGATTGGTTTGCTCTCTTGCAAAAGAGCCTCTCGATTTCCAGAAATAAAATAGTCACGCAAACTGCTATATCTGGAGAGAATAACCATTTCGCTCTTTAAAAATTGGGATTGTTCCTCCATGGATTTATACAGCTCATTGAAAATATGGTTAATTTCATGATTCAGGAGATTATCGATAATGATATTCTCCAGCCAATAGGTGGAAAAGGCAAAGCCGACAAATATCGCGATCAAAATGCTGAAGATAGGCATTAGGATAAGACGTCGAACAGGAAAAGAATCTCTCATCAGTGTCTCCGAGAAACCCCCAGTTTACTTTTTGGGGGATGTACGCCAATGGATTATTTCAGTATTTTAACCCAAGTTGCTACCTATTATGGTGGATAACCAAATAGCCCCTCTCCCTTTG